>DAOQQF010000006.1:0-15654 GCA_035333525.1 Candidatus Absconditabacterales bacterium
TTTACAAGACCAAAGGATTTGATATTATAGGTAGTTTTTCATGAATTGAGAGTTTTTCCCCAGCTTCCTAAAATGAGTAGTTACACACACTTTACCTATTAATTATTCCTTATACACTTTGACCTTTAATTCACTATAAGTATTTCCATTGCAAAGTAGGTCATAATGTATAAACTATACTCATGTTTTATGATGCCCATACCCATCTCAATAGTCCACAACTCATGTCAGATTATCTGCATCATGTCCAAAGTTTTGTAGATCAATGAGGCGAATGAATTGCAATCATAGGAACATCACTTGAAGATAGTCTAGACGCTATCAAGCTGGTGCAACTATGAAGATCTCATTTCCCCTGAGTAAACCTATGAGCTGTGGTTGGCTTTCATCCAGAATTTGTCCGTGACTATAATAGGAAAACTCTCCAAGATCTCATACACTCACACAGAGAGTATATAATAGGCATCGGCGAATGCGGAACTGATCTTCATCGACCAGCGTATGCACAGTGGTACGAAAAACAACTGGATGTTTTTGCTGATCAATGTCAGTTGGCAGTTGATATGAATCTACCAGTCGTTATTCATAGTAGAGCTGATCGATCATGAACCTATAAGATAGTTAGTCAATTCCCAACACTCAAGCTCTATTTTCACTGTCGAGGTTATACCACCAATGAATTACAAATCATCCAAGAAACACTCCCAAACCAAGTATGGATCTGATTTTGTGGCAATGTTACCTATCCCAAAGCTCTCGAACTCAGAGAATCTCTCACCTACTGTATCGATCATGACATCAAGATTTTACTCGAAACTGATGCTCCTTATCTAGCACCTCAAGCTATCAGAGGTCAACAAAACTCCCCTGCCTGCATTCATCATACCTACAAGTATTGCTCTGATTATCTTCATATACCACAAAAAATCTTACAACAAATAATAAAAGATAATCGGAAAGCTCTCTATGAGCCAACCTTGTAACGACCTGGCGGATTATCAAATGTCAAAGATGGCGTAGCGTTGATTACATGACGAGGGATATCTAGTTCTTGGAGATACATTTCATCGACCGTTCCAAAAATCACACTATCATGAGAGATACCAAGCTGATCAATAACACGGTAGACCGACTCCTTATCTGGTCATTCTATCTCTAAGAAGGGCTTAAGTCCTGGTCGTTCATCGATAGTTAGTTGGACATCTCACCATTTCCATTGCTCTCTATAGGTTTCTTGAAATGCTTTTTGAACAAGTCATAATGATTGAAGAAAAGACACTCATGCTTGGAAGTCATCAATAATAAGCTCACTTTCAGTAACGCTATCAATCTCTTTGGTAAGATCAATACGTTTGGAGGTACATGTAATTTTGGATCATTCATTTCTAACTCTTACAAAACCCTGTTCAGGATCAATAGGATGTTTAAATACCACCCTCTGAAAGAATGTTCTCGGTTTTTCTAACACAGCTCATAATGATTTCCATTGTTCGATAAGCTGACTACGATCGATGTTACGAACTTTTACTTCATACTCGGTATACATGATATATAAGGAATTACAAAATAAAAAAAATTATATATTATTCTCCATTATAACACTATCTTCTCTAAACATTGCTTATAAATAGTATCAGGATCAAGGGATCAATCAACAATATGATGACATAACGCTTTCCCAATAAGATGAGATATTTGATCATTTTTGAGTCTTTGCTGGATAAATAATACAGACTCTCATCTTTTAATCATTCTCTTTTCAGCTATTTCTGGATCAACATCAATAAAAAAACTGTTCAATGAAATATTATGTTCCATAGTAAATTTTATTAATTGAGGTAAGGCGACAACATCTATTGCCATAGCTATTTTTTCATATTCAGGAGCAATTATTCAATAATAATTATTATTATAATGCAGTATTTCAATTAATTCATTACAATACATCTTATGACAAAAAGCTTCAAACGTAATATGTTTGTATTCAGTATCATTCGGTCTCGGATCACGAGTAGTAAAATTAGTAGGGAACGCATAATTATTTCTACTAACAAAAAGGTTAGCAAGAGTTGTCTTCCCACTACCTGAAGGTCACGAGAATGTAAGTATTTTTTTAATCATAATTAAAAAAAATAAAATAAAAGTACATATTACACATTAATCGATCTTTTTTTTATATAAGCAACCATAAAACTTCATTGTAATGTCTGAAAAACATTAAAATCAATATCAGCCAATCATTCATAATGGGTTTTAATAATACTCATAAAACATTCTCTAGTCATATAAGCTCATCAAACATCTTTAAGGAATCAACGATATCGATACTTATGTAGTTTATAACTAAATCATCAGGTTGATAAAGGGTTTTCAATCTCAACAAAGACTATTTCTTTTCATACATCAAAACAATATTGTAATAATTTTTGTAATGACTTCTTATCTGGCATATGATGAAGAGTATTTTTACATAATACAATGTCAAAAAAATTAGAAGCAAATGGTAATGCAGTCGCATTATGATTGGTAAAAATAATACGATTAATATATTTTTTATATAATTGTGATAATAACGCTATCTGACTTCGTGAAATATCATTTCAGACAGCTAATTGAATGTTACTTTCAGTATGACAAATTGTATCAATAAGTAATGAGTCATCACCACAAGATACATCAAGCACTTTACTATATTCCTTAATATAATCAATAAGATGTTGTTTCATGTTTTGTTTTCATGTATCAAAATACCTCAACATAGGTTTCATGAGATAATTATGTATAATATATCTAAATGAATATTTTTCATTAGTATCAATTTCTAAATCTTGAGTATTGTAGGCCTCTCCAATAATATATAAATTATAATCCTTTATAATATGTTCAATAATTGTTTTATTGGAAAACTTAGTAAAGGCATCAATATCGATATGACTTGCGTGTACCAATAGATGAGTATTGAAGTTAGCAGATAGTGATACTTTTGATCTTATTCTAGCGAAATAAACTAATCATATATGTTCATGAGAGTAATTGTTTGTAGACCTGAAATCATTAATTACTGTATAAATAGGCATCACATCAGAAATCAATATATCATTATTAATTTCTTTAGTTAATCTATTGATACAGTCTTGTATTGTCTCATGGTCATGTATACTTCATCATGGAAGTTCAAATCATCATTCTGAATGTTTCAAGCATATTCTTCAATTCCCATCATAAAGTAGTAAAATAATAAAAAATTTCTTTTTTACTATATGATGAAAAAAATCTTCATGAACCATAATTTCCTGCCTAATAGTAGGTAGTTTATACATATCAGCAATAAGTTTTATTTGATACTCATTATATCATCTCTTTTCATGGAAAAGCATATCATAATAAAAATCACAAGGCATAATAAAGTAGTAATATAAAATAAAAGAAATCGATACATATGTGAGACTGAGAAAAACTCCAAATTCATGAAAAATCACCTATAAGAGCAATTCCCTTGGTCTTATAGAACTCGCCTCAATCCTGTTCTCTTCCATGTTGTAATCACAACACTTCGTTTTATGTTACTTATTCCCAAGAGCCCTTATAATAGTAAATTTGGTCTTGTATTGTGGCCTTTTTATGAGTTCCATCCAAGACAGACATCCGCCTTTGGCGGATAAACTGAGGAATTTTATGACCTATCCTATCTTACTTCAATAATCTGAATCTTTACTTGACGTTTATTAATACTAATCATAAAGGTATCACCAATAGTTTTGCCAATCAATGCAGAACCCAATGGTGAACGATATGATACCCTCGATGGGAGCGTCTCAAATCATCAAATTATTAATGTCTTCAATGTATTATCCATCAGGATGTCAACGGTAGAACCCATAGCTATACTCAATCTATTAGGATTGGACTGATGATCTATTACGATGGTGTTGACCAATAGTTTACTTATTGCTAATTTTTGAGAGTTGATCATAGTGATCATTCTCATTAACTCATCATATCAAGCATTATCATGCCATGTTTCACTTGATTGTGTAGTCACCTCTCAGATCTCTTTGGAAAGCATATTAAGCCTTTCTTCAATAGATTGTAACTTCTCCTGGATATAAACTATCTCATCTGAGAAGTAGATTTTCTTGAGTACTTCAGATACCATAACACCTTAAATCAAAATCATATAAATAATCAATAATCTGATACCGATTGTATAACAATACGCAAACTACCCATTTTCTTGATTCCCAATAGTTCGCTAGTTATATCATCGGTATTTACCAAAATAATAGTTCTCTTTTGATACGTAATTGGTATGACAACTATCATCAAATAGTTTTGATAAAGCCAAATCTGCTTATATGTTGTTTGTCAAAATCAATCGTGTAAGAACTGTTTGAACCATCAACGTGAATAGCAAAATCGATATTAAATCTTTCTTTCATGAGTTTTTTGAGGGGAATGAGAATTTTGGAGCTCATCTCACTTTTATATTTTGAATAGGAAGAGCGAGGAAGCTGAGAACAGGAAACTTTTTGAAATCAGTTACGAACATATTGTTCAAACAACTCAACAGTCGTAATCTGAGATGAGAGCTCTTGAGAGGTTATTTTCTGACCATTGATGTAAATCTTGGAGGAGCTAAAATCAACAACTATATCACATTCTTTGTGCACCCTGAGATCATAAGGATCACCAACAACCGTAGTCCCCTTTGTGGTAACCAATAGATGTTTATGTGAATTGATACTATCAGTATATCATTTATGATAAAGATCTTGATGAAAAATCAATCATTCATTTTCCATACCATCATCTCGATTAGAATAGATCAAAGAAGATCAGGGGTAGCTTTGTTGTAATCAAGACATCATTTCGTGTATGATATTTTTACCAACATCTAGTGACATAAGACAGGTTGCAGTTCATCAAGAGTTCATGATAGTATCATTGGGTACTACTCATGCAATAAGTCATTTTGCTATGAGTATTCATTCCAAACTTTGTATAAACTGATGATAATACTTGGCAGAGTCTTTGAATATGATAGTTCAGTGTTTTATCTTATCGATAGAGCGTATCAGTTGCTCAAGAAGCTCATGATGATAACCATGTTGGATCAAATGTGCAAACCATTGTACGATCTCAAGATTGATAGTCGACATTGTTTGATTATAATTTTGACCTACTTGTTCTCATGATTGAAGAGGATGATAACATGAATCTACAATTGAACTATCAAAAACATGTTTGAGTATATCTAATGCTTTTTGGTAAAATCATGATGAATTGGCTTTTAATCAGGGATAATGAGTGAGATATTCTGACATAAACGGCCTACCAGAATATATGATACTCAGATCAAAAGGAAATCGCTGTGAACTATGTGATGAATGAGTAAATTGTTCCAGACTTGTAATAGCAAGTGAATCTAGAAGAGATTCTGTGTCAAGACCACTTTCTTTGTGTATTCAAATCAATGGATATGGTCCATCCAATATACTACATAGTTTAGTGAAAACTGGAGTATGTGATACAACAGCACGATCACACTCAAATGCATACTCCAAAATAGAACGTACTCATTGACCTTCGAGAAGATGATCATTGAGTCTTTTGGTGGCACTGAGAGGAAATAATGATGGCTTATTGAGTAAACAACGAACTATTCCACACAACGTAGATATCAATGTATGAAAACCAAGTCCCACTCATTTTTCTGCCTCAACCAAGAAAGAAACACACACTCATTGTTGTTTGAGTAGTTCATTATCTTGGATATTGATCATGTTCTGAATAAGTGATAAGTAAGGAAGATAGTCCGTACTTTTGTAGGTAGTGAATAAGTCTTGATGATGAGAGTAAACATGTATATCTCACCATGTCCGACCTGTCATAGTAGATGATTGACAAATGCCACAATAAAGTCTCATCGGTAATTTTTGTTTGATACGAACTCATGGTGTTTGAATTTTTACTTGAGCTGATCGATCCAACACCAATGGAAGAGAAAATACAACTCCATTGCGAGCAAAAAAATCATGATACCTTTGTGAATGAGTGCTTCTAAGTTTGCGTGAGTTCATCTACATCAATATAAAAATAAAAAAGCATCGATACAGTAGTTGTCAATAATGTCATCAATAAAATAATAATAATATATTCAAAGATGATGTCACTATACTATTGTCATTTCATAAAAAAACTGAATAAAATAAGAAAAAAATATCTCAATACTGAGATATTATGTCTTGATAGGTATAAACTATATTATGTTCTATATATATTATTTTTTATTACTTATAAATAGTATAATAAAAGAAAAAATAATATTTTTTCTGGATTATGTCCTGCTTATGTCCTAGAGATAACTTCATCCAAAAATCCAATCGTTAATCATGGTTGATCCAATGTTAAAAAGAAAATACTTCATGAGCCAGTAAGTGTCAAGTTTAGTTTTTTACCTAAGTATTTCATCAATGCAGCTTGCAATGGACCTATAATCTTACCCTGCATATCATTTTTTACCTTGGTGTATGACGAAGGAGGTAGATCTTTACTCGATATAACTTCTCACTGATGATGAAGAAGATAACGCAATACCTCAATGGTGGCTGATTGACTATGAAGTTCCTTTGATGACAATGAATGGCCACGAAGAGTAATTTTCATCGTTACTGTATTACAAAGTATATCAAATCACACATTGGTAGCTAATGCATCATATGAATCAATACACTCCTGTCACTGAGAAGAAACAATTTTATAGGTTTTTTTGTGTATATATTCAGAATATATTCCATGTTCCATATCTTGCTCTATAAGAAGTCAATCATACTCAATACCATCAGTCCAATTTGAATAGATTACTCTAAATGGCCTATCATCATTTCTAATCTCTTGATCAATTTTTTTGAAAGACATTCTAAATCACTCATAGGGAGCAACCAACAACAAACATCCTCATGAAATATTAGTATCATTGAATGTAAAACCTACTTTATGTGCCTGAATACCAAAGACATTATATACAAATGCTACAAGCTCCTGAAATGCATGACTTGATTTTTTATTGATCATACTAGCATATCTTGATTTATTGATGGTAGCAACAAAATCTTTAATATCTTCTTCATCATAGCCTTTTTTATAAATCTTGTAAGTTGAATACAACAGTTCAGTACTAATACTTGCCATAGAAATCATATAATCCAAGAGTCATCAATATTTATTATTGGTTTCTATAAAATGTTTATAAAATAAAGGTCTATCCAATGGTAACTCATGAGAGATATCATGTTCAAATCGTGTTTTATATAAATCAATCAGCTTATTTTTGTATTTTTCATTAGTCTGCAAATGTCACGTATTTTGCTCCAAAACTATTGGCTTACCAGAATAAATCAACATAAAATCCAAGGGTGAATGAGGATGATGAGATAATCAGGACACTAAATTATTTAACCTATACGCATACAACTTATAACTTCCATCACGCTGTTTTTCGTTATGAAAGGTAATCGTTGGATAAGGATTATAAAAGAGACTATTAGCAGTATAATCATCTTGTTGAATCGATCACAGTAATGTATTCTGCCATAATGAAATAGTACGATACAGTGACGAAGAAACAAATGATTCATTATGAAGTAGTTCATTGATTGATATATCTCTCCATTTTGCTATAGTCTGAGCATCAATTAGCCCAGCAAGTCTATACAATATACATACTACATTTGCTATAAGTAACTGGTCAAAACCAACTCCTATTGTCCTAGGTAGTTCACAAAAAAATGAAAGTTCATACCCCGATATGAGTGGATATTTTTTTAAAAATGTATTAATTAACTGCTGAAGATCATGACCATAGGGAATATACTCCATAACCGACTTTGAATCAAAGCACTGATTATAGATATCATAATAATAAATACGATTCATGATCACAACTCATTTCTTTTGATGAGAACGAGCTCAGACATAGATTCATAGAGGAATTTTTTGTTTAATAGATAAACCCTTATAATGAGGATTGGGTGTACCCATCCAATTAACTCCAAAAGGTAGTGATAATACAAGATCATGTTGTTGGAAAAATAAACGATAATCTGGCTTACATAACTGTTCCAACTGTTTTGAATACATCTATCAGTCACATAACAATATAAAACACTAATTTTCTAAACCCTTTCCTGTATTGATAATAATCACTTTGGCATCAGGGTCTATATCAGGTCTTTGATCACTCAAAAAAACAGCAAAAGGAGGCACTGCAGAGTTCTCAAATCTTATAGTATCTTTAATAGAAAATAAATCTTTAGTTCTCTTAATAATATCATTATCTACCTCCAAATAGATATTTCCAGGTTCATTAAATATTTTATATAAAATAGGTAATACTGCTGTAAAGGGTGTTGTTAATTTCTCAGCAATACTATGTTCATGATAATGCTCCATTTGATACTCATCTTTTTGATATCTAAGAGCATTTCTCAATGGATGTTCATCTTTTGGACCTACGGCAATAATCTTGGTATGCATACCAAGTTCCTGGATGGCAAGTCGTACTCAGATAATAATATCACCACTTCCACAAGGCAATACCACATAATCAGGTTTTTCTTCCTGAAGCTCATAAAACAACTCCTTGTAGGCATTAATACTAATAGGTTCAAAACTATTTGTCACAGCTCGAATATTATTCCATTTTTTCTTTTGTTCATAGAGATCATACTCTTCTACAATAGATCTGAAATCACGAGGTCTAAGAATACCATTGTATCTAGATCAATCAATAGTTACAACATTTCATCGTTCAGATAAACTTGCTTTTCTTTCTTGTGATACCCATGGAAAAACAAGACTAGTATAATCAATATTTACTCTTGCTGAGTATCTACTGAGACTATAACCAGCATTACCAACAGTCAAACATACAATCTTGTCTACTCCGTGTTCTACAGCAACATTGATGATATACTCTGACCTACGATCTTTGTGAGTACCGTATGGATTATGGGATTCATCTTTAATTTTGAGATTTGTGAGTCTCATAAGTTCTTTTGCCATAGGACTATCCAATAATGGCGTACCCTTTGCTCAATATGAAACATGAACTTTTTTGAATGGAACTTTTGATAAGTAGCCATCAACCTGATATCCTCATTCCATAATAAGATTTGAATATGTTGGCGAGTTCGCCTCTGGATTATTAAATACATTGAGACCAAAAGGGAATGTTTTACCGGTCTTGACACACCTGAAATATAGTTTTTCACTCATAAAAAGAATGGAAATAGTATAAATCATAGAATTATATAATATATTTTCTGATTATATCGAATAAGATATTAGTTATTATATAAATAATGTCAATAGTATTATATGGATTTTTTCCTATTTATTTCTGGATTGTACTCAAAATATATAGGGATTGCTAAAACAATAGTTCTCTTTTGATACTTCATTGGTATTATTTCCCAAGGTTCCTTAAGGAAAAAAAAGAATAAAAAAAAATGAACGATAGTGGATTTGAACCACTGACCCCTCCCACGTCAAGGGAGTGCTCTCGCCACTGAGCTAATCGTCCATACATACATAGCAAGGGGCGGGATCGAACCGCCGACCTCGGCCTTATGAGAGCCGCGCTACTAACCAGCTGAGCTACCTTGCCACAGGATGTGTGTAACACAATAGCAAAAAAAGAGTAAAATTCAAGTTGAATATTGGTTGAAATTAACTAAAAGATGATGATAATATGCTTGACTCTAGATCATCGACCATTTATAATGATGATGTAAATAGTATCTGCAAGCATTTTTTCAGCTTATCGTTTATTTCATTTTATTGATATTGATGAAACTTTTTTCAAAAAAACAACTCTATAATACGTGACACACTCACCACTACTCATACCATAAAGAATTTGACAGTGGTTTAATCATCAAATCAGAAATTTTATTTGATCATGGAGAGTATGTTCAATATCAAGAAAATTTAATCAAAGATATGATAGAACAACTTGAATCTGAAGCGTCTAGTCCTAGATTCTCTGTCATAAAATTTAAATCATACTTCGAATTAGCACTCCAAGAGCTCAATTCAAAATTAGCCGTTTTTGCTGATAAATTGAGATTATTTAGCAAAATCAAAGTAAAATGAATGATCGAGTTTTTTATGGATAATTATTATGTTTCATCACTCATTGGTGATGGCTCTCTGATTATATTTCGTAAAGGTCAACTTTATTATGCGTTACACAATGACGCTACCATAAACAAAAAAATAGATCTTTTTGCAGAACTCATCGAGTGAGATCTTACATCAGGTGATGAGATTTTGTACTTTGCAAATAATATGAGTTATTTTACCGATAGCGAAGATTTTGCCTATATTGGTGAGATTAATGGAACCAATGATAGAACATTGATTGATATTATTGAAGATATGCTGAGCGATAGAACATCAATGGAAACAATTGGCATGATCAACTTGGATTTTATCAAACTAGATAGTCATTTTGTACCATCATCAATCAAAGCAAAAGGTTTTGATCACTATCGAGATCGTCTTCATTATCGATTTGCAAAAAGAAAATATATACTCAGTATTGCATGATTTACAGGACTAATGCTACTACTTGCAGGATTATTGATTGCAAATTTTGTCCAAAATAAATCATGAATTCAGCTCTCAACTACTGATGGACAAAGTCAAGACTACTTCTCACTTGCATGACTCAAATCAGAGATTGATGAATTTAAGGCACTTGATCCCTCTGCACCAGAAAAGTATAATATGTTCAAAAATCTTCAAAATAAGATTGAACAACTCGAAAAAGATGGAAAACTCCCTCTTGATATTAGCCAACTCAAAAACATGCTCCAATCTGAATATCAAGCATGATTTAATATTGAAAAAATAGATCAACTCGATGATCGAACGATCTCGTTTAATAGTAATGATCTCTTGGATATAGGAACTCCACTCCAATTATTTGCCAATAAACAACTCTCTATTGCGGGTTCAGCATGAGTTATCATCTGAGTAACCAACAACGAGTTGAGGTGAACTATCCAGAAACTAGGTCTTGATACCAAGATAAACTGATGTACTACCAATCTTCAATCAAATTGATTATTGTGTTTTGATAATACGAATACTATCTATAATCTGACTAAACAAAGCATACAAACAGCAAATGTATGATCATGATTATTTGAAAAAACAATTAAACAACTAGGGACATTTGGTAATAGCAATCTCTATCTTTTGGTAGACAACCCAGTACTCAATGGGGTATGAACCTTTGTTTTGAGATACCCACTTGTACCATGATCCAAAGAATCATTCAAATCACCCATCAACTATAGTTTTTCTGATGCAGCTCCTGGTTCAGTTTCAAACATGAGTATCGATGGTACATTTCTTCTTTGGGCGCCCAAAGATCAATCGCTCTATCAACTTCGAAGAGATGGCACTACATCCAAAAGCAGAAAAATTAACCTTCAATGAGGTAAAGAACTCTACGAGGTCAATGGCACCCAGACTAGTTCTGTAAAAGTATACACCAACATCAATACCTCACTGGTTTACTTATATGAACCGATTAAAAAAATACTTCTCGTATACAAATCAACTCCTCCAAAAACATCTGATGCAAGCAAATATACCTACAATCTCAAATACTTTTTTGCACTTCAATTACCCTCTCATACAGAGATATATGATGTAGCTATCTCTGACAGCTCAAAACCACAACTCTATGTCCTTACGCCACAAGGTGTTGCTAATATCAAACTCTATGATTATATTGAAAGCTTTGAGACCATAGAAAAATCAAATCAAATTATCAATACCAATAATAATAGCCAACCACAATGATAGTTTGGTACGATCATGACTTATTTTTTTCAACACGAAAACCACGGTGAATACCAAGCACTTTCGGTACGCATGAGTCATGGTTAGATAAGCTGATAACAGAACACGGATCACAGATACACGAACTCCAACAAGCATACTATGATATCAATTACCACCAGGTCAATGACCAAAATTCATTGTTGGTATGAGAAAAACAAGGTCGTGAGCTTGGTTTAATCAATAGACTTGATAATGATACCTCCTGACTCTTGTTTTTTGCCAAGAATCCAAGTATATACCTTGAGTACAAAAGAGCTCAAGAACAATGACGTGTCACCAAAATATATTATGCCGATCTCTACGGTCACGTACCTCACTCATTACAAGTCGATACGCCTATCTATCACCATGCTTGGGATCAGACCAAAATGACTATCAATGCAAACCATGGAAGATGAAGACCTCATGAGGTCACAACTCATCTTGAACCACTTGACTATGATAGTCACACCAAGACCAGTTTTTGTCGTATTACTATCACCAAGGGTATTCGTCACCAAATCAGAGTTCATACCTCATCTATAGGATATCATATTATTGGTGATACACTCTACTGCCCTGCTTTATTTCGTGCTCACTATTCAGCTTATCCATGAATTCATCTACGATCAATGGGGCTCCATATCCATGACGCCCCAACCTCTACGACTATCTCAAAATCATAGCGATCATCCTCATGATTATCGATCATGTTGGTTACTTCCTGTATCCAGACAATCTCATACTCAGAGCGATTGGTAGACTCTCCTTCCCGATTTTTTTTCTACTGATCGGTCGAAACGGATCACCTCGTATTGGATCCGATCTCATACGATGAGCGATCGTGGTCCAAGGCACCATGCGATGAGCAAGCTATCGAGGTTCTTATAACCTACGACAACTCAATATTCTACCTACTGCTATCTTGGTTAAACTCATCATACATGGATTGAAACAAACATGACAAACAATAACTACGATAATCTGAAGACGTATACGAAAAACAATCAATACAAGCACATACTGACTATGAAACATTGCTCTTGACACCGTTACGAATCAAATACCTTGAGGCAAAAACATTATTGAACAAACCCAATACAGATCACAGTGAATCGTTCTGGGTACGATATGATTTATTGCTGGAGTACTTCTTCTTTTATGATGTATTATCTCGATACCATGGACTCATACTCGAGTCGAGTATGGTAGCATGTCACTTGGAACAGCCCTCCTATGATGGTTGATCAGAACATACAAGTCTTGGCGAATCGTATTATGGATACCGGTTGTCTTGGGCATACGATGATTGGTGAGGATCAATCATGATTTTCCTTTCCCCGATTCATGGCGACAACTCATTATCATAGCATGGTTCATAACATTTTTTATCATACGAAGACTCAGTTACCACAACCAATCAATAAAATGATGATCAACTCGAAACAAGGTTATACTCTGGTTCAGTGCCTCTAGTGTCCGACTATATGTTATTCATTTTTTGTTGTTGTTTGGAGTGATGATGGTATTACATTAATTAATGATTTCATCTGTTGGGTTGCTAATATATGAAGAAAATTAATTCTCTGAGATTGTGGGATATTTTGTCTCATGAGTTCTGCATTAAAACTTTCCATATTAGATAAAACAATAAGTTGCTGGATTGTTGCATAATCTCTCATATTTCCGTCAACATGAGTATTCTTTTCTCTTCGCTCTTTGGCAGTTTGTCCAAAAAGAACCACATTGAGCATATCAGCTTCATTGGAATAGATTAGAGATTTTTGTGATGCTGTAAGTGTTGATGGGATAAGTATATCCTTGATTGCATCAGTATGAATTTTGTAGTTGGTTTTTGAGATAAGTCTTTTGATACTTCGATCAAACATTTTCATCTCTTCTTCTTTCAATCTTTGATAATCCTTGACGAGATAGAGTTCAAACTCTACGGAAATCCAACTTGCAAACTTGATAGCAATGTCTTTGTGGGCATACGTTCATCATCCATATCTTCATGACCTTGAAGTTATACCGATACAGTTTGTTCATTCAATCCATCTCTTGGGTGTCATAACGAAACTATTCAATCATGCTTGACCTTTAAACCCCTCGAATTCGAGGGGTTTAAAATCTGGATTATGAATTATTTCTCGTAATCACAAATATTCAATAGTGTTTTTATTCCTCATCCAATTCTGAATAATAAACTCTGCTCTCTTAGGATCTTTATACCTTGCAATATCTGTCAAGCTCAAAAAATCTTGTGAATCAATAGTTTTAATACCTATATCAGATCATAATACCGATAAAACAGGATTATTTGTTTTCATACTAAAAAGAAAAGAAAAACATAAAGATTAGTTATACTACTAATCTCATTTCAGAAAATCAAAGAAAAAATAAGGAAAAATCTCCTCACTACTGATGACGAAAAGAGTCTTTATACCTATGAACATAACTCTCTTTATCTTCATTGCCCAAAAATTTGACAAACTAATTACATCTGATTATAATGAGAATAATTGTTCTGATACGATCAGCGTATCAGCTTATTTATTCTTGTACTATTATATCATGAAATTGGTTAATACAAATGCTTTGGGGTGGGAGAGATTGGAAGATGGAACTAGTATCGAATCTAATAAGAACAGTAAGATAACTAAATTTTCTCATAATGGCTCACTCGAAGATGAACTTTCCAGTATTGCTCAACTCAAAGATGCCCAAAGCGCTGATGCTATTAAGACATTTTTCTATGAAGCAAAAAGCCAAAAACAGACTATCAACAAAGAAGTAATAAATGCTATACAGAAAAGCAATCGCTCTCTTCTTGTTTATAAAGGATTATTATCAACTATTAGTTCTACTATACAACAAAATCAAAATCCTTTCAATCGATTCAAACAAACCTATCAAAATAGTTCAACATTCTCATTTTCAAGAAAACTTATTGATAGCAAGCTATATAACGAACAAAACAATAAAGTAGAACAATGAATATATCAAGCAAGTCCTTACATACAAATTTGGCAAAGTGGACTGATACTATTGGGATGCTGTCCAGACAGTACTCGGCAACGGGCAAATGATGGATTATTTTGACGCGAAACATTAGCTCAAAGTATTTTTTTTCAAAGAGTGTGTCGTGATAATGGAGCAAAAGATATTACCGTAAACTGAGTTATATGATACAAGGAACTTTCCCTTATGCAATTATTTTTCCAAAAAGGTATTAGAATATCCAATAATAAACTTATTGATAAGGACTGAAAACAAGTTTGGCTTTCTATAAATTACGTTCAAAAAAATCAATCATATGAGATAAATTATAAGAAACCATGAACTTTATCAAAGACAAATAGTACAATAAACACATGAAATAAGGCTAAAAAAATAAATAATAGTGATGGAAATATATCATCAAATACTAAAGCAGAAACGATAATATGATCAACAGAAGTAAATAGTAATATTGACTCTCTTTTTGGTACCATCACCCAAAATAACATACTAGAGTGATCGCATTTAAATGGGTTGTTAACATATACAAAAAATCCTCAAACAATAACATATACCAAGAATAGTGAAAAGACAGTTATAAAGATTAAACCAAATAATGGCAATCCTATTTATACTATTAGTCAATGAGATTCAGAGATATACAATAGTTCAACATCAAAGACTACAAATGGAACGATCAATAACATACTTAAAGAGATAAAAGATAAAGTAAATGGGTTGAATACTAATACTTGA
>DAOQQF010000006.1:15754-33984 GCA_035333525.1 Candidatus Absconditabacterales bacterium
GGAACTAATACTTGAGGAACTAATACTTGAGGAACTAATACTTGAGGAACTAATACTTGAGGAACTAATAGTACAGACTCCAATAAACCTAAATCAAAAACCAAATATGAAAAAAGAATGAATGAGATTTATGGGGAGCAGGGTGCATTATTTAGTACCAAATATAGTGACGAAAGGATCGCTAAAAACTCTGGCTTAGAGATAGGACAAGTATTGATTAATGAATGAAATACATTAGTCAAAAATCCTAATTCATCAGTAATTGAACAATGAAAAAAACTAATTAAGAACTGAGAAAATCTCAAAAAAACAGTCGAATGAGATACAACAATAACATTTGATGAACAAGAAAAAAAAATAGGTGAACTCAGGAATGGGAAAGAGCGATTTGACAGAATACCAGTCAAAAGATCACTACAAGATAAAATCAACAAATATCTTAAAGATACAAGTAAAGAGGAGTGAGATAAACTTGATGATGCTACCAAAACTATGATGAAGGAGTTAGTTGGTATTCAAACTACATATGACTGATATGATCAAAAAATTCAAGATCTTGAACAAAAAAAGGGTGATTACGATACTGATTTCTCACTAATTGTACTAGAGTGAAAAAAATTTGAAGAATATACTGATGATGATCTCAAAAGGGCAGCAGAATTGGTAACCAAAAAATTGACTATTCAATCTGATATAGCAACCATCAAACAAAATAAAATTAATGATATTACCAAAGTAGGATCAAAATTGTCATTATATTATAACGAACATGGTAATTTCATCGACCTTATCAAAGCTCCTTTATCTACACAAGTACAAAAACTCAATGAAGGTAAAACAAATATTACCAATAAGATTCAAACTCTCAAATGAACGTATACTACCTATCAGTCTATCATTGATTCCATTAATAATAGATCTTATCAGTGAAATATCGATAACGATCTCAAGACTCATTGTAGCGGTATTGTACTTGATCTGAGTCATGAAAATAAAGAGTCCATATTAGTACAATCACTATCAAAGAAAAAAAATATTATTGCTCAAGAGTTACAATTTTATGTCAAACAACTCAATGGAAATCAGCCTGACTACACCAAATCTTTATGAGCATTGGATACAGATGTTACTAAAGAAACATGATGAATCAATAAAGATATTAAAGATTTGAATGCTAAAATTCAAAAACTTGATGAACAAAAAGCATTACTAGATAATAGCAAAACCTATATAAATCAAGAAATGCAATTGGAGGTAGATATACTAAAATATGATCAAGCAGTTGATGAGTTTCATAATGATATAGAGTCTTACAAAACTATATCCAAGCAATATATAGACGCTGAGAATGAAGTAGTATGAAAACCATCTGATCAAGTGAGTGTTATTAGAGATAAACAAAGAGCATTACAATGGCAAACATATCAAGAAACATTATCTGTCAATATTATGAAAAATAAAAAGATTATTACTGATTTATGAGACTGAGATAGTATTAAAAATATAAATCTCAAAAAAGCTGATAAGCTGATTGATGATACAAGAATTTCAAATACATTCTTAAATACAATCGATGTTAGTAACATAAAAAAATCAGAAAACCTTATAAAAGGGAAAATTATTGATGAAAAAAGAAGTATTGATACAACATCAACTACACTTAAGATAAATAATGCTCCTGCAAAATTATCTTTTGAACTCATTAATCCAGTTGATAAAAAAATTATCAGTATCTCCAAAGCCATCATTCCAACAAAAGATCAAAAACAAATACCTAGTTCAGAAAAAATCATGACCATGTACAACACCCTCAATGGAGAAAATACTACTACAGTACCACCAACACCAGCTAAAAACACCACAATAGAGTAATTACATCATCCAACCTCAACAAAATCCTTCCTTCCGGAAGGATTTTTTAGTATTCTCATCATTGACCGATCTCCTCTATCATGTTTTTATCTCCAAAACACGATTTTTTTGACAAAAAAGAATGTTTTGATTATACTAGAGATAGGAAATCCTCTTTATCTCTATCTTACTACCCCTTATGTCATTTGCTACCAAGTCACTCTTGTTGGAACAACCTGCAAACTATGTGATGCACAACCCTCTGCATGGGCCTATAGAAGACATAGTAATACACTCAAAACATCATGCAAACAAAGCATGAAAACCTTCATGAAAAGCAACAAAAAAAACAACAAATTCATGAATCAAAAACATGATTATACAAGATAAAACTACTACAAAAAAAAATATTACTCCCTCCGACACACATATTACTGATGCGATCACTCATGCACTCATTGATAATGACTCTCATACCATATCATTTACAAGATACGAAGATGAACCCGTAGTAGACTACCTACTTTATACAGGTATTATCCAAAAAACACAACCAGATAATAATGAATATGATCAACTTTTCAGGATCGATCCTACAATCTGATTATCTTATATCAATAAGTATAAAACTACCGGTAAACGTATAGAATTACTTATAGCAGAATATCCTATGATAGGCGCTTGAGTAATAGGCACTACTGCTGCTGTTATTGCATGAGTAGTTTTATGGTTTGTCAACTTTTGACTTGATTTACTCTTTAAATCCTTCTAACTCTTATGAAGACTTTTATCAAATCATTGATACTCTGACTCGTACTAATCAATAGTATTGGGAGCAGTTTTGCACAAATTCCCTCTGAATATCTACCAAATAGTCATATCAATACGGCTTGGACGAGCATTCTCAATACATTGACCGAACTCCAAGCATATAGAAAAACAGGAAATGATGTACCCGCAAGTATGTTTGCAACACTCAACACAAACTTCAAAACCGTTTTCAAGTACTTCCCTAACAATCCAAGTTATAATCTTATTTATAAACAGTGTGAACTTACTACTTCCAAGTTGACATCAAGCGTCAATTATGACGACTACAATACCTTTGTTTCCAAATGTTTTGATCCACTAAGTAATATCCTCAAAGATATTCAAGCGAATTTTACTATTGTAAGTTCCCTCAAAGCCAACCCAAGATCATGACAAGCTCCACTATCGGTAACATTTGACGCATCGTCAAGCACTGACCCAAGTAAAGAGACTATTCCTAGTGATAATTTTTATCGATACTACACCAATACGCAATGACAAAATGTGATAATCTGAAAATGACCAATAGTCAATCATACCTTTACTACACCTGGTAACTACGTAGTTCACAATACCGTTAGATCAATCAACAATTTAAGATGATACTTTGATGCCGATAATACCATTACTATCGTAGTCCAACCTACTGACACCAAAATCAATATCTTGGCCAATGGCATCAAGTTGGATGAAAATAACCCAACCAAGCTCTCATTATCGGAAGGAAGTCAAGGCATTACGCTTGATGCTACCTCTACAACTATTTCAGTTGGTAAAAAAATAGTCAAACATACATGGTTTGTTACATCCAATGAATGATTTAGTAAATCAAGTAATGGTGAATGAGTACCATGAACATTAATCGTTAATTTGGGTAATAAATGAGCATACAATGTAACACTTACTACAACAGATAATACTAATACCATCTCAACCAAAACATATCAGCTTATCTTGGCTGATCCAGTAAGTAAAATCAGGTCAACACCACAAGCTGGTTCCACAAGTACTCAATTTTCCTTTGATGGTGATACGAGCTACAGCGTTTCCAGTAAAATCAACCTTTATAGACGAGATATCTATGATAGTGATTCTAATGTATTAATTACTTCACAAGAAAAAAATGTCAGATATCAATTTAGTAAACCATGATTGTATACTGTCAAACTAACGGTAGTAGATAAACAATGATTGTCAGATAGCTCACAAACTAAGGTGGTCGTCGAATCAACTCCTCCGACACCACAATTCACCATTAATCCAACAAGTGACCGAGAACAACCTTCTGAGTTTATACTCGATGCAACCAATACCTATGACTATGATATTCTCAATAGTTCAGACTCACTAACGTTTGATCGATGATTCAGTGATCCAGAAAACACATCTGTCACAGAGCAATCTCCCGACAACAAACAAATCAAAGTTCAGTTTAATACCAAATGAACTCACAAAGTCAAACTCAAAGTCACTGATAGTTTCGGCAAATCAGCAGAGATTATAAAGGACATCATTGTAAAAAGCTCACTGAGACCAATTATTACTATCGATCCTGTTGCTGCCCCACGATGAAAAAAAATTGATTTTGAGGTAACATCAAACAAAGAACTTATTAGCTATATTTGGGATTTTGGTGATAGTACCACAAGAACAATGCAACATAATACCATCTCGCACATTTTTGACAAAGTGGGTGTGTATAAAGTCGGAGTAACCGTTACATCGAGTGAAGGAGAAAAGAACACCGTATGGGGATTGGTTTATATTGGTGAAAATGATGCTCCAATCTGAGTCTATGAGGTATACTGAGCATCAAGTAAACTCTTGTTACCTGATGAGACCTGTGAAGGAGTACCAGCCTACTCTATACCAAGATATGAACCAATAACCATTGATAGTTCCAAATCAGTTGATACAAAAGGTCAAAGACTTAATATCAAAACATTATTTAAACCACAAAACGATGATGTATTCACTACATCACAGCTTAGATATAAATTTGGAGAACTGGGTTGTCAAAAAATTGAGATGATCGTAGAAGACAAAGAAGAACTATCAGCAGACAAAAAATTCATCTGGTTCAAAGTAAAAAATGGACTACCAAGGCTCAACAATATCTATCTCAGTTTCCCCCAATATCAAAATGATGTAGGAATCTGATTATTTCAATATAATGCACCCAAAGATCCAAGTTTTGAACAATTCGATCCATTGATAGTAAGAGTAAATATGGATAATCCGATTGACTTGGACGGTAGTATCTCCTCAATTGCTCGATACTACTACAAACCAGAAGATCCAGAGAGATTACTTGATATTAAGGTAACTCCTTGAAATAGTAATGCAGTGAATTTTGCTATTAGCGCTGAAGCATGAGAGTATACCTTTTGAGCAAAACTCATTGACAACGATGGTTGAGAGATAACATCTGAACATATTATCGGCAAAGGTCCTTCAATTTTTATTAAACCCAAAGGAAACGAAAGTGTTGATATACCGCTTGTTACACTAAAGGTAGATAACAGTAATACCAAAATTGGTGAAGAGGTAACATTTACAGTAAGTTCCAGAATTTTGTCAGCCAGACCTGATTTCAAGGCAAATAGAATTATCAAATATGATTTTGATGGAGACGGTACCGATGATCTTACCACCAAAGATGATATAGTAAAATATGTTTACACAACACCATCAACTGATGGCAAACCCTACAAACCAAAAGCAAAAGTGCTCTATAGAGAAAAAGTGTGAGTGTGATATGCTGAACCCATTGTTGTCAAAAAAGCAGTTAAGCCAAACTTCTTGATCGTCGCATATGATCAAAAAGTGCTCGTCAGAGACCTAAGTTTCTGAGCAGATGATAAAACACAACGTGAATATTGCATGGACTCCTCCTCATGTTCAACCTCAACTATCAAGGATCAAACAATGTTTACCTATGATTACAAAGATTATGGAACTAAGACGATCACCTTGATAATAAAAGATCAGTATGGTAATACTTCTACAACAAGCAAAACCATCGATATAAAGACTCCCGAAAAAAGATTATACCTTTCACTTATGTCAACTCCTGATAATAAACAAACCACCAATGGATTCGAACTTGATGTTGGTAAATTACTTTCCAATCAGATTATCCTCTATCCACTCTATCAATGAACAGGTCAATGCTATCTCGATACTACTCCAAACAACGACAAAGACAAAGACAACAACCTGCCTTGCAATAAAGTTCACACAATCAATGTAAGATCGTTGGCTCCTACTGTATATTATACACTCTATTACGAGAACAGCAAAGGCATGACCAACAAGATCATTGCGGTCAATATATTAGATAATCAGACGATTATACCTACAGAATACACCTCAATTGCAGGTCGCATCAATAAACTCATGGAACAGTATCATGGTCAAACATGATATGACACGTTTGTTACTATCCTCCAATGATTAGGACAAAATTTATGAGATAAACAGGCGGTTACTGAATATCTCATCGACTTAGATCAAGAAACAAAAAATATCACTCTATCAGATAATAGCAAAAAGGAATTAAAAGCTATAACTGATGAGTTGGCTACTCAATGATACAGAGCAACTCAAGGTCTTTCTGATTATGAGAGAGTTAAGGCCGATATCATTGCATATGCAAACCCCACACTCGAGACTAAACTTCAATCACTGTTTACTTCTCTAGAAGAAACAAGCGACAAAACCAAAATGTATGAATACCTCTCATCACTACTGCAACTCTATGGCCAAGAGGTGTCAGTTTGAACAATTGATCAGACTGATTACACAAATATCAAAGAACTTGTATGTAAAATTGTTTCTATCAAAGAGATACCAGGCACTAAGTGTACTGATGGCGAAATACAAATTGATAATCAACCAGCCATCGATCCCACTACAAATACCGATTCAGATGAAACTAATGCGTCTGAATGAGGAAGTTCATTGCTCAAATGGATATTATGGATCATTGGTGGTATTGTGCTCATTTTTATAGTACTCGTTATCATATTTGCGATCAAGGCAAGAATGGATAGATCGAAAGTTGAAGCAGAACACGAATGAGAAGAGTGAGAAATCAAGGAGTAAAAACAAACCTATTTTAGACAAAATCTCTACTATGATGAGTTTTGAGGCCTAATCAATCAATAATCGTTACTCAATGATCGTGACATACCTGAACCTCAGGTATGTTTTTAGTAAATCTATCTCATCATTTAGTAAAGACAATATGTACATAACCATGATAGAGTTCTTTGATCTGAGTAAATACCATATCAAGTGACTTACATACACTATGATCAGTATCTATTGAAAGAATAGCTTTATCAACTGACTTTAGTGCTCATACTACTCTCATTCTCAACTGTTCGTCTTGGAATGATGGTACTCATCTTTTGAGCATCGCTTGATGATCGTTATTTACAATGACCCATAATTCATCACCCAACATTTTGGACAACTCAAAACACTCAATATGTCCTGGGTGAAGAGGATTAAAATATCACGATGTAACAACAATAGTTTTCATTACATAAAATAAAAACAAATAGTACTACTTTTTTGAAAGCGGCACTCGATGTTGAGAACCTTTATAAAAAGTATATTCATATCCTATCCCGTCAATCACTTTTCTATCACCAAGTATTGGTTTTGAACTATGAGTATCAACTAATAAATGAGATGCTTTATTTCTATTTGATCGTCTAACTATAGGTTCACCACATGACTTATATCACAATATCTCGGTTATTCATACCTTGTAATTACCTTCATTATCAAGATATTTTGATCATGAAATATGTAATCAAATGAATGCTTTCTGTTGTTGAGAAAGCTCTTCCCAAGGCAAACCTCATAAAGGTGGTTTATAAGTCTTTCACTTGAGTTCAATAGTTTCAAGAGTAATAAGAGACATTATGCGTTACACAATGATATAAAAGTATCAAGCCAATAGTTTGATCAGTATATAGTTTTTATCGTTTTCTTGTCAATACGAGGTGGTTTATTACTTAGTGGTCAGTCTATCACCGATCTCATCAAAGAGGTAAACTGTTCCGATTCAGTTTTACCAGGCTGTTTTGTAATATCCAACTCTGGAAGGATAAATTGAGACAATCATCATTTCGCAAATCATATTGTCGGAACGCCACAACTTGCAGCATCAAGAGCTGTTAATCAAAATGTTTCCAAAAACTGAGACGGCATAAGAAGATAGTCATACTCAGGCAATATACTCAAGATACTCTTGAGAGCAACCTGGCCATGATACGATACGCCTTGTGGAATATGTTTGATCGTTTCAAGCACTATCGATCTCATACTCCCCTGACCATAGATGTCATATATTATACGTCATGTTTTGAATCGATTCTTGGTTTGGGGAGAAGATAATCGATCAATGATTAAACTCCAACCCTTTTCGGGTTCCAACCTATGCATCGAGATTAACTTGATAGTAGAGTTCATTTGACTATCATAGTAATAATAAACATCTTGATATCAAGAGGTGAACCAATAAACAATTTACCATGTACACTATGCACTATGACCGTCATGTATGGAAAATGATCAGTTTGAAACTGAGTTATAAATATACTTACTAAACTCCACCAAGAGTGTATGATCATGGATGATACTGATCGTGATGATACATTGTTGGACAAGGCTGATCAGATTATCATCACTCCTGGCATCCCCCCATCTCATAATATATACCAGGTTTATGGTCACAAAATAAAGGGCGAACTAGACGTATGTTGGGATATTATACATCATAACCATCTTGAAGATCAGATTCATATGATTTGAATTACATGAACTGATGGTAAATCAACAACAAGTTGGATAACATACAACATTATAAAACAACTCTGTGATAATCAGATTATCAATGATAAACACTATCATGTACTCTTGTGAGGTAATTTTGAACCCCCTGTGAGTGATCTAATCAGCACCATTGTTGATACTCAGATATGAGTATCCCAGGATACGATACAACATCATTGGATACTAGTTGTGGAGGTTTCATCATTTATGGCATCAATGATTCACTCTTGTGAGTTTGATTGGAGTATTTTTACCAACTTCAATGTCGATCACCTCAATCGACATCCGGATATGAAGCATTATTTCCAATCAAAGTCTAACCTTATTATTCATACTCATCATCAAGGTTTTGTTCATCCAGAACTTATAGAACCACTTCATGAAACTGGTATCAACAACATAGTTGCCTATCCACTTGATTTTGATCTATCACATACCCATTTTATGTGAGCACACAATAGTATGAATCGAAGTGCAAGCATACAGTGTCTCCAAGCCCTCTGTCACGAACTCTCTATCCCATTTATAATAGATAGTACGATAATCTGATCGATTAAACCACTCCACCATAGAACTGAATATATCGCCACAATTGATGGAGTTCGTATTATTAGTGATGCACATGGTCTCACAGGACAGGCTCAAGAATCAGCAATTAGGTCTTTTGATGAAAAGATTGTCTTAATTTGTGGATGATCTGATAAGGGGTTCGACTTTCATGAATTAGATGCAACTTATCGCCACTATGTAGGTGCTTCATTTTGTTTTGGCCAAACCAAAGATCACTTTCAATGAGTGTTTAGTGCGCTTAACATTCCCTGTTTTACATACGATGAGTTTGATCAGTGTATCTATGATGCATTTTCCTATTGCAAAGAACATACTATTTGAGTATTATTATTCTCTCCAGGATGCGCTAGTTTTGATATGTTTCGTAATCGAGAAGAGAGAGCGAACAAACGAATGATGATTATTTCTACTTTATGAGGTAAATGATTATAAAAGATACTCTGACCAGCATAGATGATATAAGAGAATTTGATAAACATTTTCTTGTGGAGCACTTTCAGCCATGATTGGTCTCCAAACAGAGAGGAACTATAAATGAAAAAAGAATCCAAAATCATGAATCACAACTTCGTCTTTTTGCATACTACAACCATGAACTCATCTGAATACTGATGGCAAGACCAAATCATTTTATACATCAACAATTAGCACCATTCAATCGATATCTCTCAGATCTATTTGTAAGACCTGATAGACAAAAACATCCTGATTTTCGTGTATGAACACAACTCATATCAGAACTCTATCGTAGAGTATCTTGATGTTCAATCTTGGTACAAGCAGTAAACCACTCATGATGATTTTATAAAAAACAATGATTTGAGTATATAAATACCCTAGAAGATGCAATATTCTATGGGAAAAAAATTAAGGAAATATAGGGAAATAATACAAATTAAGTATCAAAAGAGAACTATTATTTTGGTAAATGGAAGAGGTATCATGAGTGTCACTATAACTACTGCAATTACTATATCATATGTCAATTTATTTATTCATAACTATACGACTACCAAATAAGGATAAGAATTTCATAAAGTACAACTACAGTCTTCACTTGTATATAATCCAAAAAAAATAATAAACCAATAATCATATCAGCTTATTTTTTATTTTTTATTTTTTATTTTTTTTATCAATTATCCATGTCACTGAGAACAACCAAAATGTTGTATCGAATTCCAACGATCTTGCTTGCAGGTTTTATCTTACCATGATTGTTTTTCATGAACTCTGAAATGGCAATTGAAGGTATGAAACACGTATGACTGACCGATGCAAAATGGTTACAACAAATCATCTGATACGGAGCACCATTGGCAATATTGTTGATTGGGATACCAAAAATTATCCCTACAAGACTCAAAGAATGGGCTTATGTAGGACTATGATGTATCTACTTGTGAGCGTTTCGAGCTCATATTCAACTCGGTGATACAATCTCTGAAATACTGATGCCATTAGTTACCTTCTGACTCTTGGTATTGTCATATTGTATGTGGCATAAGATGATTGATGGGAAGTAGGATGGATGAAGAAAGATCACCATATACCATAAATCTTTTTTTGCTCTATTATAAAATTTGATTTTATTATAAATTTATATATTATAGTTAATAAATTTATATATAATTTATAAAATATGATTGCAAGGAGTATTCAAAATACAATAGAACAATTCATTTTTTGTAATAAAATTATTATTATCTATTGAGCTAGGCAAGTAGGAAAAACAACGCTTTCCAAATTTATTGCTGTAAAAAATGCAGAAAACGATTACAAATACATAGATTGTGATATTATTCAAAACCGTCAAGCTCTAGAAGTACAAGATCCAGAACAACTCAAAAGATTTATATGATCTTATAAAATCGTAATAATCGACGAGGCTCAAAGAGTAGAAAATATAGGATTGATACTAAAACTATTGCATACATATCTACCACAAATTCAATTCATAGCTACAGGGAGTAGCAGTTTTGAACTATCTCATAAAATAAACGAACCACTCACTGGAAGGTCTATGGAATTTCTCGTGACCCCTTTTGCTGGAAACGAATTAAAAAATAAAAAAGAGTACACTTTATCCCACAATCATATTGAACAACTTTTGATGTATGGTTCGTATCCAGAAACTATAAATCATCCAGATAATGCAATACGCTATCTCAAGAATCTTGCATCAAATTATCTATATAAAGATATTCTAGCACTTGAATCACTCAAAAAGTCAGATCAACTTTTACAATTACTTCAATTGCTTGCTTGGCAAATAGGAAATGAAGTATCATATAATGAACTTTGACAAAAACTATGACTGAGTGTCCAAACTATTCAAAAATACATATCTTTATTGGAGAAAAGTTTTATTATTTTTAGGTTACCATCATACAAAAAAAACCTCAGAAATGAAATAGGAAAGTCTCAAAAAATTTACTTTCGAGACCTATGAGTTCGCAATGCCCTTATCGATCAGTTTATTCCTATTACTTTTCGTAACGATATATGAGCATTACGAGAAAATTTTGCTCTAATTGAAAGACAAAAATATCTTCATAATACAGGTAATATAGTGAGTAGTTATTTTTGGAGAAACCATCAATGAGCTGAAATAGATTATATAGAGATTAATCCACAGTGAGAATATTTTCTCTATAAGTATAAACGAAATGGTAATAAAAAAGTCCATATCCCAAAAGCATTTACTGACAATTATGGACAACATAATATTAAAATTATTTCTCCAAAAAATATTGATACAGTCCGGATATAAGGTATGGAACTTGGAATAATTGATTCATAAAATACTAGAATTTTTGTTCGACAGTCTTTCTAAAAAAATCCAAGAAGAATTATTTTACCTCAATCTTCTCTTTATCTATCATGTCCAAAATCACCCCTTTCATTCGATGTGAAAATAATGCCAATCAGTTGACACAAACATATCTATCTATCTTTCCTGAATCCAAAATCTGTGAATCCAATCCGATAGTGACTACAATAGAAGTATTTGGTCAAACCAATGGTGGCCAACATTCATGATGAGTTCGTAATCCAAGTATCTCTTTTTCACTGCGAATCAAAGACTATGATCTTACCAAAAAACTATGGGACAAACTCATCCAATGAGGTCAGATTATGATGGATTTTGCTGATTATCCATGGAGTAAGTGATATGGTCGATGTAATGATAGTCATGGTACTAGTTGGCAAGTAATGTTTGATGATCGTGAGTCTACGAGTATCAATCAGATTATTCCTAGTTTTATGTTCGTTCAACACAATACGGGTAAAGCTCAAGAAGCAATGGAGTTTTACTGCTCAGTGTTTCCCAACTCCACGATAGATTTCACTCGAGCATATGGAGAAAATACGATGTGAGAAAATCCAATACATCTAAGTCATGCGGAGTTCAAGCTTCACGGACAACAGTTTATTGCACTTGATAGTGGAGCAAACCATGCGTTCAACTTCAATGATGGTGTCTCGCTTATGATTGCTTGCGATGGCCAAGAAGAAGTTGATTATTATCGGGATAAGCTGATTACAGATGGCGGAAGCGAAGTACAATGTGGTTGGTGCAAAGACAAGTATGGTGTCAGCCGACAAGTTATTCCAATTCAACTCCAACAAGCACTATCCAATCCAGATCAGCACAAAGCACAATATGCTATGCAAACTATGATGAACATGAAAAAGATTATTATTGATGAGTTATATCAAAGATAATCAGATACTACATCCTATTTCACAATTCTCTATCACATTTATTATTACTATCATCCCATGATGAAGAAGATTCTTATAATCATTCTTATGATACTCATTCTTTGAGGCTGAATAACTCTGTTTTTTAGTGAAAAAAACTGAACAGAAAGAGTAAATCTATGAGAATATGAAACCAATACTCGTAGTATAGACAATATACCAGTCAATCATAATGATTTTTCAAATACATCTATTGATAACATTATTACCGTGCGTGGCATGATAGAGCTCTCTAACTTTTCTGATATGTGGACCAATGTACCTGACCAATTAAAAGACACCTCTACAATATTTTTTATACCAGATGCGGAAAGTGATTTTTCACAATGGGTGTTGAAAACACATCCAACACGAAATCAAACTAATCTACCACGTCTCTTTTTATGATGTACATCAGATGGTATTCATGGACATGCAGAATTACTTTGAGAACTATCAGCAAATACAGGTGAGTTGAGTACTTGATTTCGCTGATTTTCATTTGAACCCATAGATTTTACTCTACCTCCTGATACTACAGGTTATCATACGGTTACTATAACCATGCCACTAATGTTCTTGGATAAAGTAAAGAATGTGGATTTGCCAGATAGAGCAAGACCAGGTGATTGCACCGCAGATAGTAAAATTATTAGTATTGATAACCAAGTCATTGTTTATAAATAATCAGCATATTTTTTATCTCTTTTTTTTCTATACTATGTCACACATCTATATCAATCTGCCTATCAAAGATCTTGAAAAATCTATTGCATTTTATCAAGCACTTGGCTTTACTCAAAATATGCAATTTTCTGATGAAAAAGCAGCAGCAATGCAATATGATGATAATCTGACTATTATGCTACTCACCCATGAATTTACCAAATGATTTTTACCAACTACCAAAGAAATAGCTGATAGTCACAAAACATGTTGATGATTATATGCACTTCAATTTGACAGTAAAGAACAGGTAGATACCTTTTTTGAGAAGGCTCTTATGGCATGAGGCAAAGCAACAATTCCTACCTATGATTATGGATTTATGTATGGTCGTGATTTCGAAGATCTTGATGGATACATCCGAGAAGCATTTTGGATGAACGCTGAAAGTATTCCACAAGAGTAAATATAGTAGTCTTTTCTCTTGAAAAGTACTGATAGAATCATTATCATCATTTTGTATCTTTTTATCCTCTCTCTCTTTTTCTTGTATGACAAACCCTGTATGACGATTTGAAATTTATGTGACCGACATGAATAGAGCAAAAACATTTTATGAACAAGTGCTCCAAAAATGATCATGGATAGACCTTTCTGGTGTTGGTGAAGGTAATCAAGACATGCAAATGTTTGCATTCCCATGGGACAATGAAGGTATTTGAGCAGCAGGTGCACTTGTAAAAATGAAAGGATATACTCCTTCAAATTTTGGTACTATTGTTTATTTCTCTTGTGATGATTGTTCAGTAGAAGAATCGAGAGTAGAAACAAATGGAGGCAAAGTCTGTAAATCAAAGACAACTATTGGTGAATTTGGATTCATATCTATTATTCAAGACACAGAATGAAATACAATAGGATTACATTCGATGAAGTAAGCGATAAGCATCAAAAAAAATAATTTCTATTTATTTTCTAATGTCTTATAGCATTATGTCAAATCAAACACTCCATTTTACTACTACTATCAACGCACCAGTCGCTACAGTACGAGATATTATGCTTAGTCATCCAACTTATGAAGAACGAACTAAAGCATTTTCAGAATGATCAACGTATATATGATCATGGGATCAATGATCAGAGATCAAATTTGTTGGTCCATCAGGACAATGAGGGATGCTTGCTATGATTGCTCATAATACATTACATGAATATCTATCTATCAAACATCTTGGCGAGATAGGTGCTGATGGTCATATAACAAAACATGAATATGAAAGTTTTGAAAATTATCGTTTTATAACAATCAATGATAACACAACGCAACTTGATATAGAAATGACAGCTATGCCAAACGAACGGGTAGATATGTTCAATGACATGTGGCCCAAAGCGTTGAAATTATTGAAAGAGTTATGTGAACAATAGATATTACCTTCTTTTGAAATACACAACCTTTAAACAATATAGGAACCTTGTGAAATAAGTAATACCAATTACGTATCAAAAGAGAATTATTATTTTAGTAAATACCGATGATATAACTATGAAAACCTTACGATTCAAGCGCAAACTGTATTGACGATGATGGAGCCCAGCATCATGGCAAGGACGAATGGTACTTATACTCTATATACTGATGATATGATGACGAATAGTCATATATGATTCAATGGCGAACAAAGAACTTCAACAATATACATGAACTAATCTAGAATCAAACGCATGAGGCAATCTCGTTGTACTATTACTTCCTATAGCGGTATTGACTATTATACTCATTATTGTTTGTACTTACACCGGAGAAACACCAAAACGACAATGGTGAAACCAAAACAATACTACAAAATAGTATCATACTGATTTTAACCTTCTATATACATATCATGAAAGTAGTGGCTTTCTTAAGAGGGATTAATGTCGGTGGTCATCATAAAGTCCCTATGTCAGAATTGATCAAAAAATTATCTGAATGCGGTTGTAGCAATAACAAAACACTACTCAATACAGGTAATGTAATTTTTAATACCATACAGACAGATATAAAACTACTAGAACACACTATAGAAGAATATTTATGACAGTCTTTTGGTTTTTCAATCCCAGTAATACTAAGGACTTTTGAAGAAATTGTCGCATTAGTTGCTCGTAATCCATTCGCAACAATTAATACAAACAAAAACACTCGTCTCTATGTATCGTTTTCCAAAGAAACGATAATTACAGATATAACATTACCCTACCTATCACATGACAACTCATTTACTATACTTTCTATAGATCAAAATACTATAGTAAGTGTATTGGATCTCTCTATTAGTAATACACCAAAATGAATGAACGACCTCGAAAAGATAGGTAAAAAGACTATTACCACAAGAAATCGAAATACTATTGTAAAACTCACAAAACTCTAAAACTCTTTTATGTATTGTTGTAAAAAAACCATGACTAAACTCACTGTATCAACTACTATCCAAAAACCACTCGAATATATACGAGAAAGACGAAACAATCCAGATCATATCGTTCATCGATGTTTTGCTTCGGATGATTGGTGTTGTCCTAGAGCAAGTAATGACCTCAACGTATGAGGATTACTCATTGCCAGAATGGAGGCAAAAGATGGGTCTTTTGGTTTTGATATGATAGGACAATACTCGGTGGTAGAACCCATGAACACAATCTCATATACTATGTGATCATATGAAAGAGATACTGATTTTGTAGATGCTGGTCGTGTTGTTGATATTGTCTTTGAAGATTTATGAACCCAAGGAGTACGTCTTACAGAAACATTTGATGCAGAAGAAGTTCATAGTCATGATCTACAAATTGCGGGACGACAAGCAATCTTGGAAAACTTCAAAAAGTATGTAGAAACTCATTAGTATATAAAAATAGCATGTCTTATTCACCATCATTTCTGATTATCGTAAATGAGTTTAATCATCTTATGTGTGATTTTGTATATACTCAAAAAGATATTGGATATGGCTACAGATGGACATTCCCCAACAAACATCGAGTAGATATGATCGACTACCAAAAAACAGGAACAACAATTATGAGAGTATGACGTGGTTCATGGCTAGCACAAAGATATCCTTTATTACATGGTTGGTTTGATGAAGTTTTGGGTGTCATAGCAAAAATTGAATTATCGCATAGCTCCGTATTGGAGTTAAAAAATGTCAAAGGAGTGCTACAGTTGCTCTATGATGCTCCCGCTTATACAACCAAGATCATCCACAAGTAAAAACTCTCTAAACTATCAATCAATAACCTTTCTACCTTCCTGGTCATTGTTATAATAAAAATGGACTTATTATCTTACTTAATAGTATATTCTGAATAAGTGCCGATAATAATGAAGTTCAGGAGTGAGGAGCACCACAAGGAAACGAATAATTCTTAAATACAATCGGTATAATATCCAAAAATAATTCTAGAAAATCCATTGAAAATACAAAAATAAATCAGTATAATGCATCAGAATATCTTTTATTATTTTATTTTTCCTTGCGCTCTCATGAAAAAGCTCCTCCTTTCATCATTGTCTATGATTGTATTACTGGGAACAAGTAGTGTATTTGCGACCATTAGAGTTCCAGTTACTACCCTTCCTACAATTATTGTAAACACTGGTAGCACATCAAGCTCATCAACCAGTAACTCATCATCTTCATTTGACACAACTCCACTAACACAATGAGCATTACAAGTTTCCTTAGTTGATTTTCAAAATCTCAAAAAAGAGTTCAAAGCAATGAATGACGACTACAAAGCATTGAAAAAAGACTACAATGATCTCAAAAAACAATTCAATGACCTCAAAACACAACATAATGACACCAAGACACAAGTGGTTTGACTCAAGTGACTACTATGATTACTCAATACTACACTTACTAAGCTATCAGAGAAATTCGTCAACCATACTCATAGTCTCAATGGTTACACTTCAGAATGAGCATCTATGGTAAATGGATGAAATGATAATCTGATCTATCTTCACCGATCCAACAAGATCACCAAAGAAAAGAGAGAGAAACTCAAAGAAACTGGTAAACCTCTTGAAATAAAATAATGTCTCAACCTACTCTTATTAACAAACATCGTTGTCCACGATGTTTACGTGATCAGTTGTATATCGATTATCATGATAAGGAATGGGGTGTTCCTGTCCATGATGACCAGAAACATTTCGAGTTTCTCGTGCTCGAAACGTTTCAAGCGGGTTTATCTCGATATACGATTTTGGCTAAGAGAGAAAATTTTCGTCGCGCATTTGATGGGTTTACTCCCCACAAAATTGCCAACTACACCACAGCAAAGATTGACGAACTGGCGACGGATGCAGGTATTATCCGCAATCGCGCCAAGATTATTGCAACGGTAACCAATGCTCGTGTATTTTTGGATATACAAAAAAAGCGATGATCGCGAGAAACCTTTATTCGACGCTATACCGATGGCCAAACTATATACAACCAACGAACTGATCATCGTGACTGCCCTGCCAAGACAGCATTATCAGATCGTATCAGTGCAGATTTGAAACAGCTTGGCATGAAATTTGTAGGCTCTACTGTCATCTATGCACACCTCCAAGCCACTGGTCAGATCAATGATCATGTGGTAGATTGTTGGAAGTATGGGGGATAAGGTATTTTTAAAGGAACCTTGGGAAATAAGTAATACCAATTACGTATCAAAAGAGAACTATTATT
>DAOQQF010000007.1:0-28309 GCA_035333525.1 Candidatus Absconditabacterales bacterium
AGACTTGTAGTCTGAGACGCAACAAACCTGGAAACAGTCCAACTCCTCATGGAAGATCAAAAAGCTAATCTGATTATTACCGATCCTCCCTATAATGTGAACTATGAATGAAGTACTGGTATGAAAATTCAAAATGATGATATGAGTAAGGATAGCTTCTACCAATTTCTCTATGATGCATTTACTAATATGTATATGGTTCAAGAAGATGGAGCAAGTGTCTATATCTTTCATGCAGATACTGAATGAGAAAATTTTAGAAAAGCATTCACTGATGCAGGATTCAAATTAGCTCAGTGTCTGATACGAGTAAAAAATGCACTAGTCATGGGAAGGCAGGATTATCACTGGAAACATGAACCAATCTTATATGGTCGAAAACCAACAGCATGACATAATTGGTATAGTGATAGATCACAAACTACGGTACGAAACTTTGATAAACCTCTCAAAAATGATCTTCATCCTACGATGAAACCGATAGATATCATTACCTATCCAATAATCAACTCCAGTAAACAATGAGACAGAGTCTTGGATCTGTTCTGATGATCTTGAAGCACATTGATCGCTTGTGAAAAGACAAACAGGATCTGTTACACAATGGAATTAGATGAAAAATATGCACAAGTAATCCTGGAAAGATACTACGCTTATACTAAATGAGCAAAACCTATTCAATGTTTGAATCGTGAGATTGATTTGAAGTCACTATTAACACTTCCAAAGGAGTAATGAGTATTTAATCAGCATTATTTTCAATTTCTGTATCCTTGTCATGAAATACAACCGACCACAGCTTAAGATACAATACTTGCAGTGAGATTATCTCACCGTTTTTGATTTTTACAAAGAGCACCTGAAAGGCACTCAAAAGGCACCTACAACAGACGTAAAATGACTGCCATGAAATTGGAAAAGAGCTACTAAGTGATGGGCAGAGGAAAAACAAATCATGCAACAAAAACTGGAATCTATGATTGATGATGCAAAAAGATGAATTGCCGATGAGATCAAAAAACAGACTGAGGCTCAACTTGGTATTGATATTGCTGAGCTTATTAAATCCAAGAAGGCGTTGTTTATTCTCATCAATAAAAAAATTGTTCATTTAGCAAAACATAGTCCTCAAGACATCCTTGCCAGGGAGATTGATATTTTATTAGGTATCATCAAAAGAGAGTTAGGAGAACCAACTACACTAACAAAAAATCACAATATTACTGAACAGGTATTTATTCCATCAGAGGATGAACTGGATGACGACTAGTGATCCAAAAATCCTCTCTAAATCCTGGCGTTTGTCTCATCTATATAAAATTGTAGATAAAAATGCACAAACTACGACTTTCAAAAGAAACCAAGCACAAGAAAAACTCAATGCTTATATGAAAGAACTCAAAGAACAGTATGGCTGTGTGAGGCTTATTATTCTCAAGGCTAGACAACTTGGGGTGACTACTGATAGACTACTTGATGGTCTAGATGATTGTATGATGAAGAATAATCAGAATATTGTGATTACGGCTCATAGTAGAGAAAAGCAAAAGGAAATCTTTCAGAAGGTAAAATATTCATACCAGCAAATTCCTGAAGCTCTCAAAACACCAAAAGGTGTATGGTATAAACCTAAGCCAAAGTACGACAACGTCAATGAACTGTATTTCCCAAATAATAACTCCAAGATTCAAGTATCGTTGGATAGTAGATCATGAACACCAAGTAAACTGCATATTACTGAGCTTGCCTTCAGGACAGATGCAAGAGAGATGATGGCAGGTACTTTGCCATCTATCCCAAAACAAAGTGATATTGTCATTGAAACCACTGCAAATGGAGTGGGTAATTATTTTTATGAAATGCGATACAAGTATTACGGTAGAGATGATGGAGAATTCAAGACTATTTTTATTGCACGATGGTTTGCTGATGAATATAGGGTCCCTGTCTTGCCATGAGAGCAGATTATTCTTCCTTTAGAATTACAACATCTATCTGCTTTGGATCTTGATGATGAACAGAAAAAACGATATCTACAACAATACGATATCCTTGGTAGAGATGTGTTTCAGGAGTATCCTTCAACACCAGAAGAAGCGTTTCTTACGACATGAGATACGGTGTTCTCTTTGCAAATTGTCAAGAATCTTTCGGTCCTATCATATACTGAAGATGAGAAGATTGCAAAACTGAGAATCTACAGACCAGCAACCGATCATTGTTTATTTGGTGTGGATACTGCCGAATGATGAAAGGATGGAGATAATTCTTGTATCCAAGTGAGAGATCAAGATCTTAATTTACTTGCATGTTATTATGGAACAATCCCTCCTGATATGTTATGTGAGGTGATAGACAGATTAGTGGAATTGTGATATACGTGAATTATTGGCATAGAAAGAAACAATACATGATTAACCACCATCACGAAGGCAAAAGACTATAAACGATATGCTATGCTTTATGCTGAGAGAACCATTGATAAAATATCTAATCAACCAACCAGGAAGTATGGACGACAGACGAATACTAAGACTAGACCCCTCATGATTAATGAATATGAGGAAGCAATCAGGCGTTGATTTATTACTCAAGTAGATGAAAGACATAGAACTGAGATGTATTCATTTATCTATAACGAAAAGCATAAACCAGAAGCACAGGAGTGAACACATGATGATGCTATTATGGCAGACGCTATTTGTTACCAAATGAGAAAGGAATTAGCCTATGATATGAGCCGAGCATTGCATGAAGATTAATAGACTGATTTTTTTGAAATGAGACTATATCTGTATTGTTTTATGATTCGACACCTGTCTATGCAATCTACTATTACCATTGATTCAATTATCACCAAAGAAATCAAACATAGAACATTGTTTCATAAGATTTATACGAATGAAACGAGTCATTTTGTATTGGGAACATTTAAAGCAAACGTATTCAACATTAAATCATATTTGAGTAATACGTCTCAAAAAGATGAGTATCTCTACTTATCAGTCAATCTGTTGTCGTTGATGGCAAATACAACAGCAGATTATATCATCTGAGATGGTATTCATATTGCTATCGACAATGAAGAGGCAAAAAATAAACGACAAGAAATCAGCATGAATAATAATTTTGATGAGCTAATCTATAATATTGCTCTTAATGTTGGAATCTATGGATATGCCGTTCTAAGAACTAGGAAAGATGAAGATCAAACGATTGTTATTGAGGAAATCCCTTATGATTATTACTATCCTCAAATTGAAGGATTATTTTTATGAGAACAACCCAATACAATCTACTTAATTAGTCACATTAATGAAACGCTGAATTCAACTATTCAATCCAAAGCAAAAATTCAAACCTATTCCAAACAATCGAACGGAACATGGCTTATTGAATATGGACTCTATACCGTAAACTTAGATGGTACGAATTATACCTTTGAAAAAGAACTCGCTCCTGCTGAGACACTGGATTTCTTAAATATCTATCGTTTTGATAATAAAAAAATTGGTTCATCATACTTGTGATCTAGTGATTATGGTGATGTACTTGATCTTCTGGAAGAAGTGAATGATAGATTTACTCAAGTCTCTGTTCAGTTCATTAAGCATCTCAATAGCAAGATATCTTTACCCGAATGAGTATCAGCTTTGTTGCAAAACAAAGATAAGAAAATCCAGAACCTAGAGGTCTTTGTACATAGACAGGGAGAACAACCTGCCCAGTATATCGAAAATAATAACTCACTAATTCCTGAAGCACAAACTTATATTGATAAGATTTTGAAATTAATTGGTGCAATTACTCAAATCCCTATTTCCTTTTTTGGATTTGAGGAAGCGGGAGGTGCTGAAAAGGTTGAAGCACTCAGAATCAGACTGACAAGATTTTTAAAGAAGATCCAAAGAAAGCAAAGAATGATGGAGCTGGTTCTCAAAAAGCTCGTCAAAGAAACACTTCAATTTGCAGGCATGCAATGAGACTATGTCATTGATGTTACATTCTCTGATGCAATGCTCAAAGATCTTCAACAAAATACACAGATGTATATTGATCTATATACAAATAGTCTTGTATCTCAAGAAACAGCTATCTGACAAATTTTTAGTCGAGATCAGGATATGGTTCAACAAGAACTTACTCGTATCAAACAGGAAAATAATGAAAAGCAACAAAAACAAATTGAACTTTCTACCGCTTTATCATTATTACAACAACATGGCAATCATTGATCCAAACAAAAGTAATCAGGAATTAAGGGAGGTGTTTATTTTGCTACTGCTTACTAATAACACTGAATTTTGGTGAAAACTCATAAGACTTATTATTGTAAGCTGTTTCACGATTATCTTAGTACTGTCATCAATACTTCTGCCCATTTACATATTTATGGTCGCTCAATAGATTTATTTTTTATTGATCTGCTTATTATCCATTATATCATTTTATTTTTTGACTGAGTACAATGCCAGACGATATTACAAATCCAAACGGAGCAGGTGCCGATACAACCTGACAACAGAACCCATCATCTGACACTCCAGCATGATGAGCTGACAAAAAATCAGACACCAAGAGTGATGCAGATCTCGTTCCTTCACGAAGACTAAAGGAAGAGGCTGATAAACGCAGAGAACTTGAATCAAAAGTAAAAGAGTATGAAACCCAAGAAGCTGAAAGAGAAAGAAAAAACCTCGAAAAGCAAGGTAAATTCAAAGAGCTTCTTGATGATGCTAATAAGAAGATTGAAACTCTCACACAACAAACACAGGTCATTACTGAATATGAAACCGTTATGTCGACAGCAGTGGATGCTGAATTACATATCATCAAATCAAATCTGTGAGAAGAGAAATTTAACAAAATTAGCTCATTACTCAGTCTTGAAACTCTCACACCATTACAAAAATTACAAGCACTCCCAAAGCTCAAAGAACTTGTCACTGAACTGTCTGATAAGAAACCTGAACCAAAAGGAGGGCATAGTATCGCTCAACATGATAATCAGGCATATGATAAAGCAAAAAGTAATGGAGACTTCAATGGGCTACTGAGTTCAATTATTGGATCTGCAATTAAAAAATAGTCTGATACTTTATCTTTTTTTATCTCTCACACATGTATCAATCTTTTGATTTATCACTTATTAGTGAAAGGCAGGTCTATGACCTGTTTACAACATTTTTGAAAGAACAATCTTCAGCATTGGAGATTTTTCTAAGAAATGGTCAGAATTACTCTGCAGGTACGAACAATAAATATGAATGGTTAGAATCGCAACTGACTCCAATGTCTTGGACAGTGAATACTTATAGTTATCCAAGTCCTGGTTCTCCGTTTTGATTAACGTTCACGACAACAGCAGGAATGAGACCAAATATGATTTTGAGATTTGTACGAACTGGAACCAATGACGATGTTGGTGATATGCAAGTCAAGGTTCAAGAAATCATCTCTTCTGATACAGCAATTTGTATTCTGTATGGTGATACAATGCCGTATCCATTAGATCCATCTATGACTGCTAGACTTATGTCTGAAGCGGTACAAGAAAATGAAAAGAATATTATTGGAGTGGATGAATGGCAACCAGTCAATGAATACAATCACTTCCAAATCTTTAGAAATGCTGTCGAACTGTCTGACACTGCATTGAACTCAGCGATCTATGGTAATGTAAATACCTTATCTGAACAGCTCAAAGGAGCGTTCTATAAAATCAGACAACAAATGTCGGAGCAGTCATTGAGATGACGTAGAGTCGCAAGAACACAGGGAGAAAATGGAACCTTCTGAGGTATGTTTCAATATGTTGATGTCTCATGAGGTAATGTGATTGATGCGGGTTGAAATCAACTTGATCCAACGATCATCAATAATCTTGTACAACTGATTGTAGAAGATGGCGGAGTTGCAAACACCTTAGTTTGTAATATCAACCAGGCGAGAAAAATATCATGATTCAATGTAGCAGGTAATAATCCTGTGATTGCTCAAGATTCAACTCAAGCAGGTAGCTACGTACTAAGATTTATCTCGGATATTCCAGTTGCTGGAGGCATCGTTTCAAATATCTTATTAGATGAAAAAATGCCAAACAATACTGTGGAATTGATTGATATTAATCGTATTGCATTAGTCCCATACGCCAATAGATGATTGAAACTTGTACCAGGAACACAACCATGACAAGATGGTCAGACTGCTATCTTGAGATGAGAATATACGATGGTTGTGAAAGACGGTAAATATTCTCACGGTACTATCAAAAACCTCAAATGGTAGTATCTAATCTTCTTTTTATTTCTTAGTTTTATACGCATGGCTCCAACAAAACAACAAACAACAAAGTCTGCAGAAGATGAAAAACTATCTACACAGCAGATATCATCAAACACTGCGGATAATCCACCAGATCAAGGAACTAGTTCAGATCAGCCTTCTGAAACTCCTATCAAACAGACCTGAAAAAAACAAGCATCATGAGATGACTCTTTGACTCATTTCAAAAATACTCGTAATGCAACCCTGTCGTTTATAGGACCAGATGGTAAGTTGTGTTCATTTACTAATGGAATCTTTGCAACAAATGATCCAGCAACGATTAAAAAACTTGAACAGACTCAAGATTTCAAGTTTGGATTTATTACCGAGTTTATTCCTGAAGCCACCGAACCAGTTCAGTGATCAAAAGAACTGACTAAAAAGGCAAAATAATCTGATGATTTTATTTATCCTTCTCATTACATCATGTTTGTTGTTATTACCAGGGACTGTCAAATAAATGGTTTGTTTTATTCTAAATGAGATGAACTTCATATTAATGATGATCAATTTCATGCAGACTGCATGGTGCAAATTCCTCATAAAAGAAAATGAAAATCAGCAGACCAAGAAACACAGTCAGAACTAAAAAAATCACGTAAATAGATCCCTATAGATTCATTTTTTACGATGTTGAGTATACTGCTCACATCGTTTTTTTATGTTTTTATATGTTGTCATGAATCACAATATCACTGCTTTATTTATTCAACAGCATACACTGATTGCTAATCTTAGTACAGAAGACCCCACGCTCATTGATGCCTATATATTGAGAGCATTGTCATTGGTATGAAGTTATATCAATGCACAACAGTTTTATGATGAAGCATGAGATCAATTTGTTTTTCCTGAACAGTTGCAACATGCGGTGATGTATATCGTAGAAGTGCTTTATATTGATAAGTGAATGTTTTCTTGAGCTCATGCGATACAGTCAGAGAAGATAGGAGATTATAGTTATAGCAAAAAGCAAGAAATGAGAGTTCTTCCTTTGGATCTACCTGTAAATATTATCGCCTTGTTAGACCCTTATAGGTCACGAGCAGGTAATATTGCAATTGATGTTTGATGACGAGATAGAACTTATGACTAGTTTTATATTGATAATAGTCTGACATGAATCCATCGTTACTCTATCAAGAGTGTGAGATCTATCAGCCAATGATAATTAATACTGGCTGAATTCAACATATCCAACGAAATCTAGTATGAACTTATGCATGCAGGATCTCAACATACAATAAGCCATCATTTCTTGATCAAACTCAATCCAATGTCAGACATATTACTACCAAAGAATATAAATTATTTCTTCATCCTGATAGTGATGTTCAGAAATGATACAAAGTTCATGTCGAATGAATGGATTATGAAATACATTCAGTTGATATCATTTGATGACATAATGCAGTGCATCATAAGGAATGTATCTGTTCATTATGGGAATAATACTTTTTAATTAATCGTCCCACTCATGCAATTTGTACTCAATACGCAAACCTATGACCAGATCTTACAAGCTGAAAAATCAGCACTCAAAGATACTGCAAGTTATGTCTATGGTTTACTGAAAGATAAAATTCAAACCGATGCTTTTGATAGTTGAGAATATCTCAAGAGTTTGTTTCTCAAAAGCATCGGTATTGGAGATGTTATTCAAATTGGATCTGCAACGCCTCAAGCGGTGATTATGGAATATGGAAGAAGACCATTACAAAAAAGACCTCCTTTGAATTCATTGATTCCATGGGCAGAGAGAAAGTGAATAATACAAGACTCAGCTGATGAATATCAGGATCTTTCTTCTCAATCTAAATCCGCAATCTATCTTTTAGCAAAGCATATTTGAACCAAGTGAATCGCACCCAGGGCTATATTTAGAACTATCTACAATAATCATCAACAGGAAATAAATGAATATTTTATATCCAGACTACAACACTACTTATGAAAAAACTAAAAAAATCAATCGCAGATTCACTAATATCCCATACACCAATATATGCGTATATTGCTGATCGTGTGTATAGGAAAAGAAATGATAAACATAGTCAGATGCCCTGTATTGTTTATGATATTTCTTGATATGACAATAGACTATGACCCTATCAATGAACTCATGGCTATCAATGAAACAAGGTGGTACTTGATATCATTGGAGAATATATGTATGAGGATCAACTTGATGAGATTGCTGAACATATCGTTTCATACCGATGATGATTTATTGGACAGCTTACATCTGATCGAAGTGGGACGATAGCATTTGAAGGTAGGGATGATGGCTATGATCCCAAGACGGACTATAGTATTGTCAGACTGTTTTTCTTATTTAAGCACACCTATTAATCGTAATAGATTGATATTTCAAAAATCTATTTATACCTAGCACAGTTTTATTTTGTATATATGTATTCATGTCACAACCTACTGGTATTGTAAATGATCAAAGACTCCTTGCTGGAGCATGAGAGTTTTACTATGGTACATCACTGTCATCATTGGTGAGAATCTGAGCATATAGAGATGCCACGATTGAATCCAAAAGAGAAAGTTCAGAACTTGTCTTTGATAATGATAAAATCAACAAGTTCAAAAAATGATCTGAATTTTCATTCAAGTTTAAGCTTGCTGAAATTGATCCTGACACACTCGCAAGCATCAATGATGGTTGGATTTCCAAGACAACCGTTCCTTCGGGAACACCTGTAACTGGAGCTACACAGTTTGTCGATGGTGATAGTTGGGAATATCTCAATTTGATTGAGATTGCACATCAAAATCACGATAACTCTGCAATCAATATTACTTCAGTATCATGATCAATTGATGGACCTTTGACGGTCAATGTAGATTATTTTCAAGTGATCGGACCGCTCGGTAAAAGATGTATCTATTTCAAGTCCTGAGGTGCTATCACAACCGTTTCTCAAAAAATTACTATTTCCTATGATTATACTCCTGCCGAGAGTAGAAAATTTACCTTTGCTGAGACTGGTATCGCAACTAGATTCTATGCAAGATTCATTCATGAAAGACCTGATGGCAAACAAATCATCATTAATCTCAAAGATGTGCAAAATTTGACTTGATTAACGATCGACTTTGTTGGTAATAGCGACGACGATGTAGCAACCGTCGATGTTGAATTGAATGGAAAGGTAACCCAGGATGGTTTTGTATATGAACTCTAATACAGAGTATTTTTATCATTTCTACAATAACATCCTATGTTTGAAATAAACCTCGAGTGTTTTCTCTCTAAAGAAATCACTATAAAATTGTGAACAGATTTATTTGTTCTTGAACAACCTACCGTCAAGCAACTTGGTCGAGTTATCAAAAAGACAGAACAATTCTCAAATAATGAGATACACAATACACAGATTATGATTGATGTACTAGCTTCCTTTATCAAAACACCATGATGGTTTGGATATAGAAAAAAGAAATTGAAATATATTCTCAGACAACTCACATCTGAAAATCTGATTAAAGTATGGAATGAAATTTTTTTTTGATTGGGGCTGACAAATGACAACTACAATGATCTACTCAATCATGAAACAATCGTGCCGTTGGTTGATGAGAATGAAGCATGATTACTTTGATCGCTCTCATCATGAAATACTACGGTATGTGACTAGAAGCTGTTTTGCATAGCTCTTGTTATCAATTCTTTTGTCTTTTGGATGAGATGCAGTACCTGGAAGATCCAAAGAAAAGTAAAAATAATATATTCAATCAAAAGCCTCAAACATTATCTAGTAAAAGTGACTTTGAGAATTTTTTCTTTCATTAGCTATTGGACATTTAAATCCATAGAACAGGTTTTTAATTTTAATAAGAAAATAGTGTTGTTCATGGATTCTTGAATAAATCATAAAACTATATCATCTCTTTTGATAAATCATTTATGAGCATAATCGCATCTTAAACGGTGTAGTTTTTCAAACCAATCAAGTAATCAAGGCTTTAATGCATTTATTCAACCCGTTATGTACTTCTTATTATCTCTATTGATATTTTTAGGTACAAATAAATGCTCTAAACAACAATAAATACCTAGTACTTTTGCTCAATAATCACTCATTTGTGTTGATGAACTTAAGATCTCTAAAACAGGATAAACATCTAATTTATTTTCCTGAGATCGTGGGTTTTTTAGCTTGTTGAATATAACTTTACATGAAATAAAAAAATCTTTAATTTTAGAAAAATTTCTAATATCAATCCGCATCTTTGTAGCTCCTCTATATCAAAAAGATCTCTCAAGACATCAGTCAGGTATTCTTCATCGAGGCTCTTTCTTATCTTCGTGCCAGCATAATCATCATCTACTGTTGCTTCATAGTATAACAGGTAGAGTAGGTGCCATGATATTTGCTCCATGTGATCAAAAATTAATTTGTCAGGCATTTATAAATCAACTAACTCTTAGTATATTTAAAAATGTTCTCAAGAATGCGTATCAATATCGTCTAGCGTATAGTGAAGTTCAAACTACTGAGTATCAAATTGATGGATTGGAAAAATATCTATGTACATCTTCTCAAATGCATATTTTAGTATTAGGGTTGAGTCTTTTGTATTCTGAATTAATAAAATTATCATCTATGTACGCTTTAAATGGTAGCTCCAGTGATTCAAATAGGTTGTCAAAAAAAGATTGCAATTCTGAATCATCTGATATTGAAACATAGTTCTCTAACTTAACAATAAGAGTTTTTTCTGATATAAATGTATTAATTCTGTTCAGATATTCCTCAGTTATTGCGTCAATTCACTCGCTTTTTTTGTTTCGTAATATTGCAAATTCGCTTTCATCATATATTGATCCTACGTTTCACACTCTTTGTCTGTATTCATTCTCATCCTTTACAACAAATAACATTTTGCATCTAAAAAGAACATTTATGATATCTATGGGTGAAATCTTTATTCATTTTTTTTCAAAAAGTTCAAATATTTCAAAAAGTTCTTCAATTAGAAATCTTTGTTCATAATAGTTGTCTTGCCCATATTCATTTTTAGGATGCATTTTTAATGCTAACGAAACTTCGTTATTAGCGTGTTTTTCAAGTTCTTCGTATTTATCTTTACCGATTATCTGTATTATATTTTCTTTAAAAGTCATTTGTACCTATAACATAAAACTAAAATTTATTAATTTATATTTTTTATGAATTCTAGTGCAAGATTCTATCTTAGATACTGTCACTATACAAACTTTAGGCTGATAAAAATTATTTTTGATTAAATTAAAAAATAATTTATCAAATCTCGTGTTTAGTTATGGCAAAGACAATTTTTGAATTGCTCTGGGATCTCAAACTTGATAGAAATGGTATCAACCAACAACTCAATCAAGTAAGAGATGATATCAACGGGTTCAATCAAAGAATCAAGGATCAGACCTCGATTCAGCTTTCATTGAATGTAGGAAAACTCAAACAGCAACTTGATGAGGTAAAAGCTCAGATCAAACTTGCAAAGGATCAATGAAATCGTGATGCAGTGATTTCACTCACTGCTGATGCGAGTAGATTACAACAATCACTCACTCAAGCAGGAAGAGAACTAAGAAACTACACAAGAACTGGATCAAGTGATATATCGGTTTTATGAAAAAACTTCCAGTGAATTAATACAGAGGTTCTTAAACAGTGAGGTATCATCCAAAGCACGATCCAAAAAATGAAGATTAGTCTTGGATGAATCAAGGAGCTTATTATTTGAGCGTTTTCCATTACTGCCATTACCCAATTCATCAGATCAACCTTTGATCTTACCTCTCAAATCCAACAAGCCAAGATTGCCTTCACTAATCTTTTCAAAAGCGAAGAGGTAGCACTCAAACTGATCAAAGATATTCAGAGCTTTGCAAAACAAACTCCCTTTGATCAATTTGGATTGATAGACGGAGCCAAAAGACTCTCTGCTTATTGATTTCAAGCAAATCAGATTATTCCTATTATGAATGCACTAGGTAATGCAGTAGCAGGAGTATGATGATCTCAGGAGACACTCAATGGAGTGATCGTGGCACTAGGACAAATGCAAACCAAAGGGAAACTGGTACAACAGGAAGTAAATCAAATCGCTGAACGTGGTATACCGATTTTTGAAATATTGAGACAAAAGCTCTGACTCACTCAAGCACAACTTGCTGATATCGGTAATCAAAATATCAGCTCTGCAAAAGCTATCCCATTGATCCTGGAATGAGTCAATGAGAAGTTTTGATGATTAATGGAACAACAGGCAAAAACTCTCCAAGGAAGATTGAGTAATCTCATTGATACCTTCAAGATAGGTCTTGCAAGTTTTGGTGAAGTGATCGCTCCATTATTTGTATGAATTATTGCAACCTTACAAACACTACTCACACCTGCTTTCAATATTCTAATTTTATGAGTCAAAGGACTAGCGGTAGTATTCAGGACAGTCTTTGATGGCATGAAGCAGATCTATCAGTTTTTTGCAAACAACTTTGTCATCATTACGAGAGTCGTTCTTGCGAGTTTTCTGTCGGCACTCATCATTATGAGACAGCAAACCATCATTACCTTCCTTCAAGGAGTCGTGCAAAACTTCATCAAAGGAATGACAACGATGATCACGAGTGTGGTTGCTTTCTGAAGAGCATCGTTGAACTTCATTCTCAACCTGAGACAAATAACCGTAGAGGCAGTCAGAGCAACGGTAGCCTTTGTTAGAAAAAGTGTCGCATTGGCTATCAATACTGCAAGAACTTATGCTCAAATTATAGCAAATAATCTCGCTTCATTTTCATTTCGTGCATTGGGATTATCAATCCTCGGAACCATCAAAAATCTCATCTTATTGGGTGCGAGATTCTTTCTCATTGCAAGTATTGTCACCGCAGTAGTTGTCGCCATTTTCACGAATCGAAATACGCTCAAAGAAAAACTCAAACCTGTCTTTGATTTTATGGCAAAGGTCTGACAAGCAGTTCCTGGAGCAATAGCAAAAGCATGGAACTTTGCGGTCGATGTAATATTTTGAGCAATCAAAGGAATACTCAAATCAGGAAAAGCGGTCGCAGATTTTTTGAAAAATACCTTCAATGTGGATATAGGAACCGATAATATCAATAAATACATCGCTCAAATCGATCAGGCAAGAACTGGATTACAAACAAATGCTGATCAAGTGAAATCAATCTTTGAGTGAATAGCTGATGAATCAGGAAAGGCATTTGATTTTGTGAAAACACAAATCCTGGGAACTTGATGATCGACCGATCAACTCTGAGCTGATGTGCTTTCTCTTGCAGGCAAATTTGATGGACTAGGAAACGCATCTGAACAGGCAGGTAAGAAATGATCCAAAGCCTCACAACAGGCTCAGGAGGAAAAGAAAAAAGATATCGAGCAACTCAAGACTATCGAATGAGAAACCAAGCAACTGGAAAAAGCAAATGATAAACTCCAAGACGCTATCCAAAAAGTATCCGATGCTCAGCAAGAGTATAAAGATGCAGTCCTGGACTCAACCAATCAGATCAAAAATAGCCTGAAGGAAACGCAAAGAGAATATGATAAAACTATCAAGAAAATTCAGGAAACGAGAGATGAAGAGCTCAAGAACATCCAACTCCAAAAAGATCAAGATAAGAAAAATAATCTTTGAGATTTTGTACAAGGACAAGCTGAGGATCTTGCAAAATCACAGCAACAACAAAAGAAGCTGGAAACCAAGCTGTCTCAAGAATCAGATCCTGAAAAACAACTCGAAATCCAACAAGAAATCACTGCCGAAATTACTAAACAACAACAGATCCAACAAAATCTTACTGAAATCAAAAAACAACAATCGACAACCGATGCAAATACGATTGATCAGCTCATCAAAGAACAACAGCTCAGAGCGAACATGACTGAAGAGCAAAGGGCGTTTTATGATTTCAAAAAACAGCAACAAACAATCGACACTAAAGCTCAGGAAGACACACAAAAAGCTACACAAAAGGCACTGGATGACAAAAAACAAGCAGACCAGGAACTTGCTCTCACAAGACAATCATTGGAAACACAACAAAAAATTATCTCCCAACTTCAGAACGTCAAATCCATCACCAAATCTCAGGTAGATAGTTTCCTTTATTGAGCCACTTTTCAAAGGTTTGATGAAGATAGTCAAAAGCTCATAGAAAAACTCCTAGAACTCAAACTCAAAATATCAGATGCAACAAGAGAAAAACAATCAGCAAAAAATGAAGTAGTCAGCTTATCAACTAATTTAGAAACGGACACCAGTAAACTCCAACTAGCAAACATCAAGCAGGTAAAACATGAGTATGATGAACTCATCCAAAAAGTACAAGATGCACTCAAAAAATCCAATGAACTCAAATCTCAAACACAATCTATTGCACTGCCAACCATTACCAAGAAGTGATCCAAGACTAATCAATCAGATCCACTCACTCAGCAACTCAGTCCAGCATTACCACTCACTGATCCTACAACTGATCAACAAACCATTGACACCAAAAAAGCAACTGTCCAATGATTCACTAATTTCAAAAAAGCAAAAGTTGATGAAGATCTGATCAATCAACAGACAGGATCACAAACTGAACTTGGGATCCAAACAACAACTATTCAACAAATCCAATCAGCACAAGCTCAGTCCGTAGAGCAAATGAAACAAATATGGCAGATCTATTTTTCACAACTTGTTACTACGACTAGGTCTACTGTTGCATCACTCAGATCTGAATATTCTTCACTTATTTCGCAACTACAAAATATCATTACACTACAATCGAGAGTGAGAGCATGATGATCTTGAAGATGATTTGCCAGTGGAGGATATACCTGATGATCACAAAAAAACCGCATTGCATGAGTAGTCCATCAAGGAGAATATGTCGTACCAAAACGAATGGTGGATAAATATTCTCCACTCATTACTTCAATTGAACATATCAGACTTAGAGGTTTTGCAAATGGTGGATATACTTCAACCACCAATAGAGCTGTGAATATCAATGGCAATATCAATGTGGGATCAGCTTTTGATCTCAATCAACAGATGGATTACTGGAAATGGAAGATATAGAAAAACCAAGGATATTATCCCTGGTTGTACAAAAATGAAAAAATACGAATACTGTTGAAGTGTACTTAGACAATAAATGGTTTTCAGCATTTTTGTCCAATGTATTGATTACTAAGCAAATTCTGTAAGAAAATCGAGAACTTGCATTTGTTTTATTCAGTGATATTTTCACATAAATTGACTATCCATATGTACTACCATTTTTTCAAATCCATCTTTAATATTGAGAAGATTGTCAAACTCTCTTATAGCAGTTTTTTCTGATGTAATTATCCAAGCAACCTGAATATAGACAATCTCTTGTCATTTTTGAGCGACAAAATCGATTTCTTTTCCATTATAATTACCAACATAAACTTTATACCCGCATCTCTTGAGGTGTAAGAATACAATATTCTCCAGAAGTTTTGCCTTATCGTCGTCTTCTTTTACTTTGATGCTATTTCTCAAACCAATATCATTGAAGTAATATTTCTCATTGTGTTCTAGGATCTTTTTACCGTGAATGTCATATCTTCATACCTTATGTATCATATAGGGAATTTGTAGCATCTGTACATAATTACTTAATTTACTTAGCGATGCTTCATCTCATCGACCAAATTGTTTTGATGCATTATGCATATTTCTCAAAGAGATTTCACTACCGATAATATCAGAAATATATGCGAGAACTTTTTCCAAATATGATACATCTTTTATTCCAAATCTTTTAACAATATCTTTGATAAAGATGGTATCCTTGACTGACTCTAGGTACTGAACTTTGCTAACTGGATTATCCATTTTTAACATTTCAGGCATTCATCCATAACGAGAATACAGTGAAAATGCCTCCGTAGTATTCGGCTGGTCAGTAAAAAGGAGAAATTCATCATATCCAAGTGGATATACATCAAATGCCAGATATCTCCCTGTAAGGTAGGTAGTCAATTCTCCCGAGAGAAGATGAGAGTTTGATCATGTAATGATGATGTTATATTTTTTATATGTAAACATAGCTCTTACAAATCTTTCCCGATCCTCAATATCCTGAATTTCATCAATCACAATATATTCTGGTTCTCCATATGTTTTTACATATTCTTCAAAAAGTTCATTAAGGGCTTTAGCATTATTGATGCTATTATCTATATCGAGTTCTTTGTTGACAAAGAAAATACGATCAAGATTAATCTTTTTTTCTTTGAGATATCCTAGAGCGATAGAACTTTTACCAACTCTTCTTTGTCATTGAATGACAACGATTTGATTGGTTTTAAGATGCGATTCTAATTGGTTATAGTAAAAATTTCTTGGTTTGATTTCCTGTGAAAGTAGAGATTTGCTATTGATGATGATGTCTAAGTTCATTTAGATAGAAAAGCAAATAAATGATTATTGATTAAGTATACTTATACAATAACAAAAAGCAAGTTCTTTTAGTGTTTCATTAGATTGAGTTTTTACCGTTCCAAGTATACTCCTTGCAGTTTACTTCGTTACATTCTCATGATCTGAAAACAATTCTTCCGAAATGGAAATAATCTGATGTATCAGACCTCAAACTTCAGAATTGCATTAACTGATGTACAATGGAGGAAACTTAAAGTGTCTGACGATAAGCAGGATATTGTTGGTTATCATGGAACACTCACTTGACCAACCTATGCAAGAGGTAGAACAATAACTATTGAATGAGTCATTATTGCATCTACAAGATCTCAAACTTCGATGGCTATGGATCGATTGGATGCATTATTTGCTTTGCAATGACTACCAACAACTGTGGAGACCAAAGAGCTCAAAATCATTGATGAACAGGACAGAGAGCGAACGATTCAATGCAAAATAGAACAACCAGTGGATTATGAAATTGAAGAAGATAATGATCATAATGATGGAGCTATCAGGAGATGGAGAGTTGCATTATTTGCATCAGATCCAAAATTTTACTCCATTATTGACTCAGTATTTTATGGGCAAGAGTGAAGTTTTTGATGATTCATACTTCCTAATACCATCAGCAATCAATGGAATATGACTTATAATGAAATCAGCTGTGCAACAACATCAAATACTGATCAACCTGTTAGGATCACCATCACGATCAATGATCAGGTACAAAGCCCTATTGTGATTTATAATGCTACTGCTCATAAGTGGTTCATGATTGATGTCGATGCGATTGCATGAGACGTGATTGTGGTGGATGCAAAATCACAAACCCTGACCAAGAATGGCGTCTCGATTTGATGATTGAGAGTACCATGATCACAGCGACCGACTGTAAAATGAATCACAAAATATGTCATTTATGATGCAGATACATGAATGACAACAAGTGACTTTTCTATCGCATTATCATTTAAAAATTCATTACTCTAATGGCACTCATCGGATATGTATATGATAGACAGTATCAACTTTTGGGACAGCTTTTTTGAATTGTCTGATTTCAATGTATGATCAAGCTCAATGATATATCGACAGCAGATCTCAAGATTAGCAATGATTCATTGCAAGATGCGTTACTTTTACTCAAAGAAAATAATCGCATTATTGTTTCAATGATAGATGATACGTGATCTGAACAAGAAATGATAAGCTGATTCATAAGATGAATAGAAGCATCCCTTGTGGCAACAACAATCAAAATTGAAGATCTGACAAGTTTACTTGATGATAAAGTAATCGCTAGTAATGTTAGCTTCACTGGAACGATTGCTCAATTATTGCAATCACTACTTGATGCGATGAATATGCAAGAAAGCATCGGATTGCAATTGGTATGCGATGTAAACGAAGTGGTAAGTAAAGAGTATCCGAGATGAGAAACACTAGGAAATATTCTCAAAGATCTTAGACAAAATACTTATGAATATTGTATTAAACAAAATACACTTTATTTTCAGACAAGTATAGGAATTGATAGATCACTGAGTTGAAGTACTTATAGAGAACTAATGCGAGATGTATATTCCCCGTTAGATAGAAGTATTACTGACGCAAAACTGATCATGGATGTAAAACAAATGTGTAATGTTTGTCTAGGAAAAGATCAAGCAACGCCAGTTATGGCACAGGATATCGTAAGTATTGCTGAATATGGAAGAATAGAAAGAAGCATCAGTAATAACGGTAATATTCAGGAGGCTGTTACTAATTATGTTCAGGAAAGAAAAGACAGTATCAGGGAATTTGAGATAACTCCACAGATCCACGATTTTTTCTTTTGTGATGTTTGAGATCTTGTAAGGGTGTATATTAATTCGTGAAACGATATTATGTTTTATGATGGTTCGCTCAAGGTTATTGAAAAATCATATACAGCATGAGAAATGCCAAAGATAAGTTTTAAACTAGCAAAAAATAAAATCAAGACAGTTGAACTTAATGAAAAAATCAAAGATATGAATAGAAGAATACAACGTTTGGAATTACAATAGATTTACTTTCTTGATCCTTGGATATAGTGATGATATATTTTATCAGCCATATACCAGGAATTAATGGAAAGATGCTCGTTATTGAATGGAAATATCGTACATCAGGATAGTGATTATTCTGCACCTTTGCTTGCATTGACAAATGGAGGTGTTATTGAGTGACTGATTGTGAGTCATGTTTCAGGCTCACAATTTGAAATATCGCCATGATGATGACTTGTAAAATGTCTCAAAAGTAACTGAGATAGGGTCTTGGTGTATTACCAAAACACATCGATAAAAACCATTTCATGTGCATGACCTCAAAAAGTCCGAATTGAGATTTTTCAAACAAACTTGGATAACCCATTATTGAATCCTATCACAGGATTGGGGATAGGGCAGATCAATTTTTGATCAAGCTATCCAACACAAAACTACATTGCACTGGCAAGCATTAATGCCAGTAATATCGTAACAGATGATCGCACAGTAATTCAAACAATCGATGAAGCGGTAACGACAGCAATTAGTCAGATTCAATCATGAGCAACAACGTTTTCAGCAACCTCGTCTGGACCTGTAAATACTTACAACGTTTCCTATTCTAGTCCAATTGTGGCAAGTGTTCCAGGAACTCCGTGATCAATACCTCAGGGAATATTATACTTCTTCAAGGCACATCAAGATAACACAGGAAATATCACCGCATCAGTCAATACAACTGAATGAGTCTTAACGGCTCCAGTGAAAAAAATGCATGATCAGGATTTGACGGCATGAGATATTGAAATCAATCAATGGGTAGCTATTCAACGAGATGGTGTCAATTTTCAAATGCAATCTCAACTCGCACAGGTGCCAGTGGGATCGATTCAAAACAGTACTGTTGTTCAAGTTGCAGGAGAATCGGTTAAGTGAGGTCAGCCATGATTTGCGGGGAAATGAGTTATTGATAAATTAATCATCAGACAAACAAATGGATGATGATCCTATAAAATGGGTGATGGTACTTCTATTAGACATCAATTTCAGTTTCTCATAGGCTCTGATAATGTACTCAGAAATGTTAGGGTACAAATTAGAAAGGTATGATCGCCAACAGATAATGTCGAGTGTCGTATCGTAGAGATGGATAGAACCACTGTTCTTGCGATATCTACTACACTGATTTCATGATCTTCACTGTCAGCAAATTTTCAAGAGTGTGCCTTTGTTTTCAATGATATTCCGCTCAATCCTCATCAAAGATATATTATCGACATCAGAAGATCCTCCTCAAACTCAGCAACCAATCACTATGAAATAGAGGCAAATGGTACGAACTTTTATCCTTATGGACAACTACATTATTTTGATGGTACCAATCGGATTGCTTATGGTGGTTGCCTCAGATTTGCTATTCAAATGGGCTTCAATCATGAAATGGGGAAGTGGTGGTTGTCTGATAACGATTTTGAAAGCACCTCTCAAGTTGATTGATTTTTTGCACAAACAAAAAATGCAAATCAGCAAGTAGAAATTACTGTTGGTTGAGTAAATACGAATCAAGTCTGACTGTCAGCTGGTCAGGAGTATTTTTTAAGCAATCAAATCGAATGAGCAAGTAATACTTCCCGAGACACAAATACTCACTTTGGTTATCAAACAACAAATCAAGAAAAGATCGCTCAAAGCTTTATTCTCAATAGGTCGCTTACTATTGATAAGATACTGTTGTCTTTATGGAAACAATGAAGCCCAACTGATAATGTAATCGTTAGAATAGAAACCGATACTGCTGATACGCCAAGTTGAACCTTGGTTCATGCTAATGCTCAATGTACGATTAGTTATACCAGTCTAACTACTAGCTCATTTCATACGATCTTTCCATTTTTATGATCATTTGTACTAAGTGGTGCTACTAAATATCGAATTGTACTCAGTAGATCGGGTGCTCTTGATACAAATCACTACTATAGGACCAAAATTAGATGATCAAATATCTTTGAATATGGTAACATGGAGATCTTTCAAAATAGCGTACGATCAGCAAATACCTGAGATCTCTTTTTTGATTTTCTCCAACAATTCAATGGATTAGAACAGAATAGTCAAAATACAGAAACCTATCTGTGATATTCTCTTACCGATAGAAGGAAACAATCTCAAAGGGTTATTTTTGATAATGATCAAACTATCAAACAAATCTGTCTCTCACTAAGAAAAGATGGATCGCCGACCGATTCATTGAAAGTGAGAATTGAAACCGATGGTGCTCAAGATATTCTAAACGCCTATAATACTAATTGATGAAGTGCGGTACAATTTGGTTTGAATTCTCCAAGTTACGTGAGAGTGGCTGGTAAATTTAGACTGGGCTCATCACTCACTACAAGTAAACTATCAATGTGGTTGTATAAACAAAATCTTCCTACTGATAATGTGATTATCAGAATCGAAACTGACAATAGTGGAGCTCCAAGTGGTGCATTGGTTCATCCCAATGCAGTCTTTACGATTCCAGCAAGTAGTCTGACGACAACTTTGACGATGTATGAACTTACAGCGGTAGGAAACTTTTCACTTTCTGCAAATACAGATTATTGGATCGTCTGTCAAAGGTCATGAGCAACAGACAATAGCAATTATTACTTTATTGGACTACAGCGATCAGGTCCAACAAACAATATGGGATATTTTACTACAACGTGGAACTACTGGTCAGCGACGATTATGTATGTCTTTCCAGATGGGGTGTGATGACCCTCAGGTGTGCTTGCTCATACAAATGCAGAATTAACCCTTTCGGCAACGGCACTAACGACGTCGTTGCAAACTTTATATCTAGCATTTCCAGCTACGTTTACATTGGCAAAAAATATAGTCTATTGGATTGTTGTTGAGAGGACGGGTGCATTAAATACCTCCAATTTTTATCGTATTGGTATTCATAACGGTTCGCTGTATCACTACGGTCATAGCAAGAGACAGTCATCAGGAATACGAATTGATAATGCAGATACCGAAGATTTCTTTTTCAATTTTGTGAGTTTGTATAAAAAACAACCAGGAAATATCTGAATCCTCTCACGTTTCAATTATTTCTATAAAGTAGGTAAAGCGATCGATGATACCAAGATATCATTGGACTTTGATGACACCTATATCGTAGCAAGTAATGCAAATTATAGAGAATTTAGAAATATCTGACTGAGTGAAAGTATTAGTGGAGACTTGTGATGATGAACGATCAAGACCTATTATTTCTGACCAAGAAGATTCATCTCGATCGGTTTCAATGGTTATATTACCATTAGGGCAGAGTGAAGCTGGACGGATTTCTCAACAGGGTGAGCAGATACTCAGAATTTTGATTTCTTTGATTATGGTAATAGAAGAGCTATCAGAGCAAATGGTTATGCTTCATTTTGACTATATTCTGACGGGTATGGTTGGAATTGATGGTTTTGTACACTCAATGGAGTCCAGGTATCTCCCGATAATCTTCGAGTCAAAAAATGAGATATTATCGGGATTGGATTTACTATGTCGTGATATAGAAATTTTACAGCACCAGCAGTTGCTACAATTACTGCTCAGTTGAACGCTATTGTTATCAAAGCAAGTCTTGTGAAAAATGCCTCTCTTTTAGTTTCTTAACATACATCATGTTATACCGCAATATTACTGATCAAATCTTACATGGAGTCAAACCGCTCGGTGTTATCAATATCCCTGATGAACAGGAGGATTTTTGAATAATGATGGTCTGATGAACCAAAGTGCACACATTCGCTCCCTTATCATGAACCCCCATTACTTCCGTATCCCAAATCCAACTCCCTGTCGATACTGAAAAGATGAAAGATATTCTGATGCAAATTGGTATCCCGATCGAACATTCTCATGCCGAGTATCTTATCCAACAGTGGATTGACTACAGTGTTACACAGGATATTCCTTATCTTGTTGATATTCCACCAAGTGGTAATGATGAGATATGAAACCCATTAGCTTTACCTGATAACTCACTTCCTGATGAATCTTAACTTCAAAGACAACGCAGTGACTCTTACTTTTACCGCTTTGATCGGGTTGTTATGTTTTACCATCTCACGAACCTGGCAAATTGCTCAACGTTATAGCTCGCTGAATGATGCAATCGCATATATCGAAAAAACATACGTCAATAAAACTGAATTTGAAAAACTCCAAGTCAAAATGGACTATATCTCAGAAAATGTCTGAGAGATCAAACAAGATATCAAAGAACTCAAGCAATCTTTTAATTCTCGTTAATACACATGAAATATACGCATTTTTTTCAAAGCATTATCAAACTCACTGTTTTTATCCTCGTAATCGGAGCTGTTCTTGGAATGTCATTGGGTAAGATCACGGGTGAGCAATATATCCAAATTATGATGGCATTTATCACTGGTTACTTCTCAGGAAGAATCCCTACCAAAACAGATCCTAACCAACCAACATAGTCAGATTATTTATTATTTTTCATCATCTTCATGAAAAAACCACCAAGACAATCTGATATCAATCTCCTGGATCCAAACTTCAAACAAAAATTTGATCTACGACGATCTGAAGTGATCAAACGTTTTCCCAATGCAAGAGTTTTTGAATCTAAAAGATCCAAAGAAAGACAAGAGCGACTGTATGCTCAGTGAAGAACCAGACCTGGTAAGATTGTTACCAATATCAAATCATCAGGTATGCATGGAAAGGGGAAGGCGGTAGATGTTGTTTTTCTGAACGATAAATGACAAACCACTCGAACCTGACCATATGATGATCTCATCATTCTAGCAAAGAAATATAACATCAAAAATCTCAAACCATTTGAAACCTCCCACTTTGAAGACAACGGCAAAGCTTTATCACTACCATATACCATCATGCTCGTATTTGAAACAATCTACAAAGAGAAATTTGCAAACATACCAGCTGACAAGAAAATCACCACTCAAGTTGATAAACGATATGACATGATCAAGGATAAAACACTATCAGAACAGACCCAAGAGTTGTGTTGGCTGATAGGGATTAAAGTGGAGGAGATGAATCAAAAACTATAGATCATAAAAAATCATAAAACAAAGTGCTTTTTGCTATATTCCGCTGGAATATTGGTGGGATTTTGCTATACATACGATGCTACAACTATTATAAAATGGAATTCTTATTGATGTAAGAGGGCGGTTTGCAATACACAGCAAATTGTCCCTCAATAGGAATTTTGTAGTAGTTGTAGCAAACTCGTGTGTTGTAAATCGTCCTCCTGTGTTTCCAAACCTTGATGACATAACCACGAGTATGCTTTAGATAGCTACTCTTTTTTATTATGGCAAAAACAGGACTTCAGTGACTTTCGCAGGCTCAGAAAGACTATATCATTAAGCTTATTCAAGATTGAGTAGAGCTACCTGAGGATTTCAAATATAGCCTTTTCCCAACTACTCAAAAAGAGTATGAACTTGCCTATGCAGGTAAGATGAGAAAAGAAGATCTCCTTGCAAATGAAGACTGAGTCTTTCCAGTTCCCTTGCAGATAGAAAAGGTATTTAATGGAAATGAATATGAGGCGTTTGATGATGGATGGAAAAATATGATTGTTTTTGGGGATAACTTACAATTTCTAAAAACCCCATCTATGAAAATAAAGATGAAATCATCAAAGATAAAGTCAAAGGAAAAGTAAAATTAATATACATAGACCCGCCTTTTGCTACTACAGATGAATTCCAAAATAAAGAATGAGCAAAGGCTTATAATGACAAAAAAAAGTGAGCTGAATTTGTGGAATTTTTAAGAAGAAGATTAATCCTTGCTAAAGAAATTTTATCAGATGATGGTAGTATTTTTGTGCATCTCGATCGGAAAAAAGCTCATTATATTAAATTAGTAATGGATGAAGTTTTTGGTGAAAAAAATCTAATTAATGAGATTATATGGGCATACACTTGACCTGGCTCTCCAAAAATGAAACAGTTTAATAGAAAACACGATACAATTCTTTGGTACTCAAAATCCGACAAACGGACATTTAATAAAGATGATATTCGTGTTCCATATAAAGATCCAAATCAATCATTTAGAACTGCTTTCGATTCAGGTGATGGTTGGGATGATGATGACTTGAATGAGCTAAGAGAAAAAGGGAAAGTGCCAGAGGATTGGCGGGAATTTTCGGTCGCTGCTCGTCTGAGAGTTGATTGAGTAGAAAGAACATGATATCCTACTGAAAAACCCAATAAACTGCTTGAAAGAATAATAAGTGCTACGACTAATAAGAGTGATATCGTCTTAGATTTCTTTGGATGATCATGATCTACTTCATATATGGCGGAAAAACTTGGGCGTAAGTATATTGCCTGTGATCTTGGTAAACTTGCTTATTTCACCATACAGAAAAGAATACTAAAAGTTCAAGATGGGAAAGATTTAGAAGATTGAAATAAAAAATATAATAAGAAAGCAAAAAGCTTTATGACTTGTACTCTGGGGTTATATGATCTCAAGAAGGCATTAGATCTCGAACGGAAGAAGTATTGTGACTTCGTATCGGGTATTTTTGAAATTCAAATTAAAACTCATAAAGTATCATGATTTGAATTTGATGGTAAGAAATGAAACTATCCAGTTAAAATACGAAACTATAATAACAATAAAGATTCTAATGTCGATGAGGCATATCTTAGAAATCTTCATCAGAATATTTGATCAAAAGTTACTTGAAGAGTCTATATTGTTGCTCCAGCAAACCATATAGATTTTCTTACTGATTATTATGAAATTGATGGATTAAGATACTATTTTCTTAAGATACCATATCAGGTTATTAGAGAGTTGCATAAAGAGCCATTTCAAAAACTAAGACAACCTCAGAGCAAAAAGAATGTGAATGATCTTGATGAGGCAGTTTGATTTCACTTCATAAAACAACCAGAAGTGCAATCTGATATCAAAAAATCTTGAGATGTTATTTCTCTTACAATCAAGGAATTTAGAAGCCAGTATCGCAAAGATGAAGAAGGGCAAATTTTAGAAAATTTTGAGACTCTATCTGCTGTATTCATTGATAGAAATTTTGATGGAAAGCAGTTTATTATGACAGATTCGTTCTTTGCCGATGAATTACTACCAAAAAAGAAAACTAAAAATCAACCCGAAGAAGATGAGTTACAAGAAGATATTAGACACGAACTCAAAGAGGCTAGCAAGAAAGGTTTGCAAATAAACCTTAATGCTTCTGAAACCTGAGAACAAATCATGGTAATTTATACAGATATCTATGGTAATGACTTCTCCGAGATTTTATCCTTTTAATTCAGTCTGTTATGCAAGATATACATATTTTCAAAAATCAAGATCTTATCCTCAAGATAAATTCTAACTTTGATCCTACTAAATTAAATCTTGATAGTTGGAATAGTTTTTTGGATAAATTATGTGGAGATAGAGATTATCAAAAAGAAGCTATTAAACAAGCAATTATCTTTCTTGCATGAGAAAGATATACTACAACAGAAGATTTGGTAATAGAAAATTACCCTAAAAATATAGAATTGCAATCAAAGTATGCATCATTGGATGAGTATAAGTCAAAACTTCAAATTACCAAAAAATTGTTTGCAAATATCGATCTTGCGACAGGTACATGAAAATCTTATGTCATGTATTGAATAGCTCAAATTATGCTTTGATTATGATTAGTGGATAAAGTATTGGTACTCTGTCCATCTCTTACGATCGAATCATGACTAAAAGAAAAGTTTGAAAACTTAAGCGGAGATGCTAGATTAAAAGATGCTATACCAGATAATGCAGTCATAAAGAACCCTAGAATTATTGATGCAAATATTACCATTAAAAATGGAGATATTTGTGTAGAGAATATTCATGCCGTCTATGAAAAAACAGGCTCTTCAATCTCAGATAGCTTGAAAGATAATGGTCAAAAAACTTTGGTGCTAAATGATGAATCTCATCATATTTTCAATAAATCAAACGATAAAGATGTTAAAAAATGGAAAGACTTTTTATTGCATCATGAATATAATTTCAAATATATAATGTGATTTACTGGTACTGCGTATATTGAAAACGAATATTTCAATGATGTTATTTACAGATATTCATTAAGACAAGCAATTGAAGATAGGGTTGTAAAAAATATTGAGTACGTTCAGAAGGATGACAGTTCACAAGCAAATGAGAAATTACAAAAAATTTATCAAAACCATAAGGAAAATATTGATAAGTATCCAAAAATTAAACCACTTACTATTTTAATTACTCAGGATATTGGTAAGGCTAAAAATCTCAGAGATGATTTAATAGATTTTCTTGAAAAACAAGAATGAGTCTCTAGAGAAAAAATAGAAGAGAAAGTTTTGATTGTTACATCTCATAATGATCATAAAGCGAATATAGTAAAACTAAAATCTATTGATGCAAAAGATGACTCAATAGAGTGGATTGTTTCCGTATCGATGCTAACTGAGTGATGGGATGTAAAAAACGTGTTTCAAATAGTACCTTGGGAGGATAGAGCGTTTAATTCAAAACTTCTTATTGCACAAGTTCTATGAAGATGATTGAGAGTTCCAAAAGAATATGAATCGCCACAACCACGTGTAATTGTTTTGGTACTAGACTAGAACAATAAATAAATATTATTATATGTCAATATATTGATATTTTTATCCAAACAGAATTATCTATCTGGATTTTTGTTGATTGGGGCAATCTATTATATAGTTTTAAGATGTGCTTTCAAGAGATTGATTAACTCTTGTATCATTTGATTATTAGTCTTTTTATATCTTCGTTCACACTCTTTGAGGTGTTTTTCAAAATTTATTTTTACTCATCTAAATTTTGCTAATCTTCATTTACTAAAGCTTCGAAAGTTTTCAATACCATTGATATGAACTCATTCTCACTTACTGAATTCATTATCTGAATGATTTACTCTGTAGTGTTTATCATATCATATAGCTACCAATCAATCGTATGATTTTCGCATATCACTATATACCTCAGTTTCCACTTTATCGATCTTATCTTCAATAATGGCAACTAGTGTTTCTGCTTTACAATTAGGAACTATTTCAGTATATACTCTTCATCATCTTTTCAGTAGACCAAAGACTGGTTGTTTAAGAGTTCATCTTCATCTTTTTAGTTTTCAACGATATCATCTTTTTCTTTTTGCTCACCAGTAACTTTCATCTATTTCTATTGATCCTTTTATTTTTTCAAATTCAGCTACTTGATATTCATAAATAAGGCTTCTAAAAAGGTTGTAGTATCTATTGATCGTGTTCCTATTGACATTTATAAGTTCACTGCATTTGGAGGCTTCAATATCAACAACAAAATGCTTTATTATTTTTTTGATAATGTAATCACTTATTTTCGAGTTTCTTACTAGCATATCTATATGTAATTAAGATGCTGTCCTAATCAAGAGCCTT
>DAOQQF010000008.1:0-26063 GCA_035333525.1 Candidatus Absconditabacterales bacterium
ACTATCTTTAGCATTAATAAGCATTATTAAACCTTGATAGATCAAAATAATAAGAGCAATGAGAGCAAGTAAGCCCAGAACTCGATTGATAACATTTTTTACTGTTCCAAGAAGTCCATTTACTCATCATGTAGCATCTTCTTTACTAAGATCTTTTGTTTCCTCGTTTGGCGCTTTTGGTACACCAGGAATATGTTTAGTATTTTGATTAAAAAAATCTGTTTTAGTATTTCATCATCATTGACCACCTTGTGTAGCGAACACAACTCATGAAAGTGAAACAATAGCAATTCATACAATAAGAGTAAGTTTTTTGAAAAAAGTTTTCATAATATAATAAATAAAGAATATAAAAAATTCTTACCCTATGATAATGAAATGAAATTAATTTGTCAAATTTTTCTTTATCTTTCTTCTTCATAATATAAGACCAAATCCCAATCAAAACATAGCAACCATGAGAAGTTGTGATTTGAGAATTCAGTATCGATATTCAGAAGGGGGATTATCTCTCATAGTTTCAAGAAAAAACCTTCCTATTGAATATAAGACACAAAACCATCAAGTAATCATTCATGGTTGTAATATTCATGTAATCATTTTTTTACCCCAGACAACAATATGAAAGATAATCATAATGACTCATTCATACAATCATTCAAAAAGGTTAGTGTTTCGTCTAATCTGATTATCAATATTATTATACGTCTTAATAACTCATCAATGAAAAAGATTTTCTACCATTGTTTGACCTATTATTCATGTGAGTGATTGAAGTTGAACGATTTTGCCATAGAGTTCTTGATTTAAGGCATTACCTATTCTGCCAGCCAGAATTCATAAAGGTAGAAAAAAAACAATACAATCAAATAAAACAAAAACTTCATGCCACGATAATTTACGAAACCAAGAGAGTAAAAAGATTCATATCATAACTCACAAAAATCCTCATACAAAAGACATACCCCCATTCCAGATAGAAATAATTTGATCAAGATTTTGTGAGTAATATCACCGATCATAAAGGAAAACGTGTCATAACCTACCACCAACTATTACTCATAAAACAATAATACCAAAAAAAAGATCAAGAGAGTTCTTAAATAAATCTTGTAAACGAGTGTGTTTTTTTAACCATGATTGGTTGGATATCCAATAAAGATAATAATATCATATCAAAAAAGTAATACCATACAATATTCCATATCGATATATTGGTCGATCAAAGAGTGTAAAAGCAATCATAAAGATTGAAAAAAAAAATAAAATTACTATAATAAATATCTTGAAGTTATTTTTGTATTTTTTTATATACTTACTTCAAGGTTCTTTTAGTTTTATTTATATAACCAACATAAATCATGATAGGATCTTCATTACATCAAGATGATTTGGATCAAAACACATTGCTGAATGATAGTGGAATAGTATGATCTGAAAATATTGCCAACGATGTTGCAGAAAATATTGACTCTCAAAGAGGAGATACAACAGAACAAAAATCAGAACTACTAACCGAACTTCAAGAATCAAACAAGGCTATGAAAATAGAAATCGATAAGCTGACCAAAATAGCCGGCACTAGTCAAGCACAATATATTTCACTAAAATCTGAATTTGATGCTTATATCAAAAGAATTGACTTTGAAAAAAAGGAAATCAAACTTATCGAACTCAAAAAAATTGTGAGTAAATTTTCTAAATTATTGGAACAACTTAGGTTATTTCTTTCACATTTGGATGAAACCCTCTGATCACATGAACAAATCAAATGATTTCAGCTTATCTATGAATCATTTATTAATCAAGAGTTGTCTCAGATGGGCGTGTTTCAAATCCAATCATTATGACTACTTCCTGATCCAGAACTCCATGAGGTACTTATGTTACAACCAGTAGATGATAATATTTTGAGAGGATTACTTGATCGTGGAATAAAACTTGATGGTGAAAAGGAAACATACACAATTCAGGAGTTATCATGACACTGTATTCAGGAGCTTGAAGTATGATATTATTATTTTGATGGTGAAAAGAAAATAGTTATCAAACCAAGTAAGGTTGTAGTAGGAGAGTAAAAAGACTTCTTATTTATTTTTATTTTTAATAAGTAAAATATCAGGAGAAATAATATAATTTACTATAATATGATTATTTATAGAACGAATCACATAGATCATATCAGCATTATTTTCTATTTTTTTACACTCTATCTGGAGATTTAGACAAAGTTTTGGAAGTAGATCAATTAAATCAGAATAATTATTATGATAATAAGAGTGATATATTTTTTCTAATAAGTAAACACTTTCATCATTAAGAATTTTTTTAGAATCTAAAACACCCTTTGAGTTATTATCTTCAATTCATGAAGAGTTTATAATTAATTGTTGATTTGTATTAATAGTATTAGTGGCAAGCATAATATCATTTTTTTCATCCAACAATTCTTGTTGTTGTGTTGTTATCGAGGTTGTTTGAATTTTTTTATCATAATTGTCTCATAGATTTGATTTTGAATTTTTTCATTGATCTAATAATGCTAATGTATCTACAAACTCTGGTTCTTCTATAAATAATGTAGTGTCGTTTTGTTCTATATCATAATTATTATTTTCTTTTAATAGTCAGATAGTAGTGGTTTGATTTAAATCTCATTGTTGTGTTTCTGATTGTTGTATTATTTTATTATATGTTGTTTCAATTGTTTTATTATGTAATAATGTTTTTTCTTGTTTATCTTTTTCTCATACTATAGTTTTTGCAAAAAGTTTTATCTCATCATCAAGAATTGCTGACTCATTTGTTTTAAGTGATAAGGTTTTTGAAGAGTCTTGAAGTGATGAAACCAATACTTCACCATTATTATTTTTGATAATCTGATCAGATCATTCTGTATCAAGAGATATATCTAATCATTTATTGGTTGCTATAATTGTGTTTTGTGATGTTTGTACTATAAGTGGTTTATTTTCTCATTGGGTAATAACAATATCTGGTTGCTTGATAGTAATATGATTACTATAAGAAACATCAACGATAATATTATTATCTTTTTGTAGTAAAGTAATTTTTGCTGGTCATACAATATCAGCAACGGCATTGTTTTTTGTTTTTACTTGAACACTGGATCATTCTTTAACAATAAGGGATCCTCATTGAGGTATATTATTTTTTGTCTTTTTTGTATCAATAATGGTATTATTTATCAGAATATCATATGATCAATTCCAAGAAATAATAGATCATATATACTCTGCATTAACAGGACTTAATCATCAAATTAAATTATTTACATATTGAAGTGGTTTATAAAAAAGTGTTTTAGTAAATAATGAAACAATAAATAATCCAAAAAATACTCACAGTGTAAGATATTTTGACGTTGATACAAAACGTTTGATTAATGATGTTTTATGAAGTTGATGTTGTATACGACGATAAAGAAAATCCTTAGACTGTTGGTCTAATTGTATTGTGTTTTGTTTGTTAAAAAAATGATTTAATGATGAGTTCATTTTATATTTTTAAATAACTATTATATATCTATATAAGAATACTTATTTTATTAATAATTGTGACAAGAAAAAAACATAAAAAAAATGTTAAAAATAATAAAATATTAAAAAAAAAGACCAATAAGAATTAATAGGGTTTATATAAGTTTATAGAAACCTTCGGAGATAAGTAATATAAAATGAAAATTTATAATTATAATATGGAAGAGATTTTTTAAATAAATAATAAGGGGTATCGATGTGCTTATAGATTATGAAATAAGTTGTCAATTAAATGTCAAAAACACATCTTGTATTTTATAACATTATTGTTATTTTTTGACATATTATTAACATTTTTTTATTTTATTATTTTATAGTCTAAATGAAAAAGATTTTTTTGGTATGCTTGGTTTTATTATCTTCATTATTATTGGTTTGATGTGGTTCTAAAAAAGAAGTCTCTACAGAAGAGGCTGTTAACCAATGAACTACAACATGAGATATGGTTGATAAAACAGAAGAAACAACAACTACGTCTACAACATCACAAATAAAAGGTAAATATTCTTTTGGTGATGAAAATTGTGACAAATATGTTAAACTTATGGAGTGTTTAATTGATAAAACACCAGATTCTGCAAAATCACAAACAATTTCATCATTTGAAAAAGTTATGGAATTATGGAAAGGGTTAGATAAATCAGTTATTGCTGGTACATGTAAAAATACTATTGATATGCTTAATAATCAAAAAGATGTATTTGAAAAGGCATGATGTGCTTTAAATTAAAAATTCTCTACAAAGAATATATGTATTAAAAAATAGTAAATTTCGTTTTTATATATTATAAATATATAAAAACGAAATTTTTTTTATCTCTTTATGTTTTTTATACTCATTAGGAAGTTTGGTAAGGGCTCTCAATTCATGAAAAACCACCTATAATATAGGAAGCTGAAAAAAAAACTCTTACTTAATGAAAAACTACCTATCATAGTAAATCCTTTGATCTTGTAAAATCCGCATATGACGAGCTTCCCGAGGATATTCATCCCGAAACTTCGGGACGTATTCCATGTCGTAATCATAAAATTTCGTTTTATGTTACTTATTTTCTTCTATTTAATCTCAATTATTCCTTTTAGATTATATTTCCTGCTAAAATTCATTATCAATGTATACCAATGATAGTAATTTTCAGGAGCAAGAAGTAGAACGAGGAAGTTAGTGATTCTGAAATACATTGATGTATTAACAGGGTTCATAAAGCCCATTGTGTTCATAAATTAATCATTTTGACTCAAGTAATATTATACACGATAGTATTTGATTACTTGATTTTAATAAATTTATTGTTTTTTCAATAATATATTCTATAGTATGTGGCTTTTGAATTATTAGTTCATAAATAATTTTTTCCTCCTTATTAAGGTTTGATATAATTTCTGTTTTTCTGCTTATATCACTATCATTACTGCCATTATTATTTGAACCATTATTGGTGTAATCGTTGTAAGAAGTGTTGCTGTAGTTAAATCCTATAATTTTTCAAAACCTACTCCAAAACTGATTTATACAATAAAGAGGTTGTATTTTTCATTCACTAATATACTGATTACTACCAAATGATGATTCACAAAAAATACTATTTGGTATACCGAAAACAGGCTTGCCATAATCAAGAGCAAAATCAACCGTAATAAGACTTCAACTCTGTTTTCATGCTTGTGGTATAAAAATACTATCTGATAATCATGCAATAATTCTATTTCTTTGTGGAAAACTATACTTTGTGGGTCTCATATTGATTTTATATTCTGAAAGAATAAGTCATCAGTTTCAGATTATTTGATCAATGAGTGAGTGTTTGGTTTTGATAAAATGTCATATTCCTCAACCCAATACAGCAATAGTTGGCACCCCAAGCCTTAATGACTCCAAACAACAATGAGTATCAATACCATCAGCGAGTCATGATATGGTAACAACATTGTTTTGATTATTTTCCAAAAGTTTTGTAACAATATATTTTCCATAATCTGAAGCTATACGCGGTCACACAACTCATACTATTGGTTTATGAAGAATGTTGTAATTTCAACATCGAAACATAATTTGAGGATTTGATTTCATATACTGAAATCTATAGTGATAGTCACCATCTCATCTTATGATTCGATTTATACCATGTTTTTTAGTATATTCAACAATGTCTTTGTATGATCTTTCAAAATATGGTATTTGTTCTATTATTGTTTGTGTTTCTTGAATACATTGTTTCCGTGTACAATTTTGATGGAGAGAATATATAAGGGGAAGATGAAACATGATAGAGTGATTACTTATTTATTTCAAGAAAAACAGGGAAAAAATAAGAAAAAAAAGAGTATAATTAAGGAACCTTGGGAAATAATACCAATTACGTATCAATAATCGGTATAATTACCATAAAACGAAGTGTTGTGATTACGACATGGAAGAGGTTCCAAATTCTCGGGATAAATTTTCAGTTTATCTGCCATATGGCAGAGAATTTGTTCGCCCATGGAGAAGTTGGTCGAATACGCCTCCAGTGTGCAAGCTCCTTTGTTCTTGTATTCTTACCTTTCAATAAATTCCATTGTAGTTGGACCAAAAGCTAATCCTACCGCTTACTTCTTTCTTCTCTTTTTTTTCTCTCCCTTGTATTCTTATTCAAGATAGTTATTATGACTCCATTATTCTGATATGTTTTTTATATCGGTTTTTTTATATTTACTCTTTGTATTATGTTTATCGTTGAACATCAATGATCTGATATTTTAGTCAACAATCGTTTTCTTTTTTCACCACATAAGTGAGATCAATGAGATAGTGTTATTACATGTGCTTTAGTGTGTGGCCAGGATGTTGAATATGGATCCATTCATCATAATTATATTAACTATCCTGGAGAATATCAACAAGATGATTTTACTATATATTGTATTATGTCAAACGATAGTAAGTTGAATTTTGTTATAAAATCATTACAAGCTGACTTCGCCTTTATCCAAGACGCAAAAGCTGTTAATGCTGCTGCATTTGAAGGAGTGACTGATGTAATCGCCCACTGAGAGTGAGTACAACATCAGCTTCAAAAGCTTGATCTACAATGTAATATTGTTACAAGTTAGTTGGATAGTTCTCTTTGATAATTTGCAATGTGCAAATTTTTTGTGTACAATCAAAGAAGTTTTTTTCTTTTTGTGTATTTTCATTTTCTGATTATTTTATTATTTGTTTGTTTAGTATGATTAAAACAACTAAAACACAGTCACAATTTCAAAAAAAAGAGTTGTGGAAAAAATTTTTGGATGAAATACTAGAGTTACCTGAAGTATTACAGATTTTACTCAAAGAGTGATTTGAAAATGGCTTTGTTTCTGAAGATGCGGTCATTTTTCAAATTGATGATTTGGATAAAAAAGCGAAGGCATTGGAGAAGTTTTTGGAGTTGGCAGAAAAACTTTCTATTAAGGTAGAGACTATAGAAGAGATGCTTGAAAGAGAGAGATTAATCCTCCAAGAAGAAAGTAAAAATAGATTATGAAAAATTAAACTCTATGATACGGGTCATACTATCAATGATAAACAATATCAAGATACTATTAAATTATACTTCAATGAATTGAGTAAATTACCTTTATTGAGCTTTGAGGAAGAAAAAGAGTTATGTGTGAGGGTAAAAAGATGAGATGAAATGGCAAAAAAAAAACTTATTGAATCAAATCTAAGACTAGTTGTTAGTATCGCTAAAAGATATATTGGATCAAAACTTTCATTTATGGATTTAATTCAAGAGTGAAACATTGGTCTTATAAAGGCTATTGAAAAATTTGATCCTGACAAGGATTTTAAATTTTCAACCTATGCACATCGATGGATTAAACAATCATTGATAAAATCAATTGCAGATCTTGGTAGGAATGTGAGAATTCCTGTTCACCTATTGGATGAAATTACTACCTATAACAAAACGTACCAAGAGATTTTTCAAAGAACCGGCAAGGAGCCAACTTCTCATGAAATTGCTCAAGAGATGGATTTTCCATTGAAAAAGGTAAAAAAACTTGAGGAAATTATTTATGGAAATACCTCTCTTGATATGGATTTGGGAGATGATCATAAATCAACACTTGGTGATTTGGTTGAAGATATCAACACAATGAGACCAGATCAGGTGGTAGAAAAAGAAATTATTAGATGAAACTTAGAAAAAATACTTGATATGCTCGATCCTAGAGAGTCCAAGATTATTAAAATGAGATATGGGATAGACTGACCCAAATATACACTCGAACAAGTTGGTGTAGAGTTTGATGTTACCCGTGAAAGAGTGAGACAAATTGAACAAAAAGTTATCCAAAAACTCCAGGAACATATTTGACTCCAGAGGTTGTTGTGAATTGAAGATGAGGTTGCTAAATTAGGTGAAAATAAAACTTATAAACATGCGGCGTAAAGACTTAGGAAGCTGGGGAAAAACTCTCAATTCATGAAAACCACCTATAATATTAAACCCCTTGATCTTGTATTATCCACATTCGACGAGCTTCCCGAGGATATTTATCCCGAGACTTCGGGACCTCTTCCATGTCGTAATCACAACACTTCGTTTTATGGTACTTATACCGATTGTTGATACGTAATTGGTATTATTTCCAAAGATTCCTTAGTGTTATTCTATTTCCACATCTCTGTAGTACTCATTGTAGTATGTTTTGCATTTCTTCAAAATAAGTTCGACCTTTGATTGATCGCTTAACTCCCTTTTGGTGAGTTCTAGTTTGATACTAAAGAATCATTGATACTCATATTGTTTGAGTTTTTTGAGAATACTAGGAAGTTTGAGTTCACCATCTCCCAATGGTAGATGTCATTGACCTGTTTTACTTTTATCTGACAGATACACATTACTCAAATAGGGGATAAAATTTGGTACTTTACGTAAAAATTCATTTTCAAGCATTTGGTCATCAATATTGACGAGATCAAATCCTAAATAACAATGGTGTTTTTTGATAATATCAACAATATTACTAAAACGATACTTGGGTATAGGAAGAATAAAGAGATTTTCTTTGGGTGGGTTGATAATACTAAATTTTATTTTGGAGTTTTGTGAGCGATATCCTGCAAGGTTGTTTGATAAGAAAGAGTAAGATTTAATGTTGAAAATACTTGGGCTATTGATCGAGACAATTTGACATTCACACTTGCGTGCCATCTCGAGCGCAATATTCATTTCTCTGGGATTGGTGCGATCAGAAAGTTGAATACATCTGATAGGCAGATCGTACTTGGTTTGTAGTTTATATACATAATCTACATTCCAACTATCAAAGTTTTTCCATAAAGCTAAGTCTATACCATCAAATCAGGTATCTTTAGCAATCTGAAAAATAAGATCTAAACCATATCATGAAAGAGTATCAGTACTAAGAAGGATTTTTGCTTTTGGGTTTGCCATATAATGGTTATAGAAAAAAAGATAAATGAATGATACACAATGATACTGAATTATCTTTATTTTGTCAAACTTTTTGATGTTGTGATATTAGTATAAGTTTACACATTTTTCTATTGAACGGTTGTTGATTCTTATCCAAAACATTATACCCAAAAGTATTGTATTTATGCTACAAGGTGAAGAAATACTCATGCATACTTAATAACTTCTTTAATCCTAACCCTTTCTCATGAATCTAAGATAATCAGACCACTATCGCCAATCTGACCTCATCAGGTTGCATAAAAAGGAGTTTGATTAAACACCAACACCCTTTGTCACTGATCAGTAGTAAAATCGCTGATTAATTCTATAGTTCATGAACCATTATTTGTAGAGATGAAAAAATTATTATATCATACAAACTCTGTTTCATCGACTCATGAAAGATATTTGGACCATTCAGTATTTTTTACAAAACTGGTGGCATTTCTTGATTTTTCTTTTGCTTTTTCGACTTCTTTATCAAATCATATTTTATCAATGTTGATATGATTGTTGGCACAAACATCATTGATTATATCCCACGGAAGACCAAAACTATCAAAGAGTTTAAATGCTTGCTCGCTTGAAACTGATCATGATGTGATGTATTTTTCTAATTCAGATAATCAATGTGCGATTGTTTGATCAAAATGAATACATTCCTTTATTAACATAGTAGAAACTTCTTCAATTTTTCAATTCATTCAATCATAATAAGGTCATAGATTATCAATAATCACTCTTACTAATTCATGTAAACACGATGAACGAACCTGAATTAATTCTTTGGATTGGTGGTTTCAGTGTTCATTACTTGCTTTCAAATTTCCTAATCATATCAGATTATAGTATCATCTTCTAATTAATCTTCTCAACACATATCACCTTCATTCATTGCTAGGCACAACTCCATCACACATAAGACACACTCAGGCTCTCATATGATCCATTATAATTCTATATGATTTGCTGTAATCTGTATAGTTGGTGTCGGTATGAGACGCTATAATCTCACTATATGATGAAAAAATATCTGTTTCAAATATGGTTTCAGTGTCTTGAAGTACCATACAGAGTCTTTCAAAACCCATTCAGGTGTCAACATTTTTTTGGCTTAACGGCGTATATTTGTGACCATTGACCAATTCTCATGATGAGTAATATTCCATCATGACGTTGTTTCGTATCTCCGTATACCTATCATTTACTCATAGATCTCGATCTGCAGGTCAAAACTGGTCTCATCTGTCATAGTAAAACTCGACACATGGTCAACACGGTCATACTGGTCCAGGAGTCCAAAAATTATCAGAGTCACCGTATTTGTCAAATCATATTTCTTTGATGTGTTTAACGCCTGATTTTACCAATGTTTGATAACTTTCATCATCGCGAGGTATGCCAGAAGATATGTCGCCTGCAAATATAGTTGCTCAGATTTTGGTTTTATCTATTTTGAGAACATCAACCAAAAATTCCAATGATCGACCTATGGCTTGAGATTTAAAATACTCTCCCAAAGACCAATTTCCCATCATTTCAAACATACTACAATGTCTTTCATCGCCAATGTCGTCTATGTCGTTCGTACGAATACATTTTTGAATATTATATAATCTGGAACCCAGTGGATGTGGTTTGCCTACCAAATAGGGTACAAATTGTTGCATACCGGCAACATTAAAAAGCACTGATTTGTTTTCAGCATGTGCTATAAGTGATACAGGGAGTGCATGTTTGTGTCATTTTGACTCCCAAAATTGAGTCCATAATATACGAACTTGTGTGCTAGTAAACAACATTGTTGATAGATCTATCTATTTAAAGAAAAACTCTTTTAAGAGTAATTATTCATAGCTTGGGTGCAAGACATGAATACTGATCATATCACAATATGGATAATTATCAAGACAAAAAACTATGACATGTCATAGTTTTGTCTGACATGTCTTGTAAATGAAGTTAAATTAGGTAGTATGAAAGTTAGTATTTGATTTTTTGGCTCATTTACTGATTATTTTTATTTTTTGACTACTGTCTTATGAGATTTCCTATTATTTCTAGATCATTGATTCGAGTTGGTGTTTGATTAGTATGGATGGTTGTGTGTGCTTTTTTGTTTTTTTCAAATCTGAGGTTATCAAAACAATTTACGTGATGAATAGAGTTTAAGCTTTCTACAACTCAGACCGCTTCACAAGTAAAGACTGATGTTATGACTAAAATTAATGATCCCAATACGAGAGTGACCACTACTCAGTGATCTGATTATATCAATGTATTGATACAACAAGAAAAACAAGATGAAACAGCTTTATTGAAGCATAATACCACTATTCAATCAGCCTATATGAATTCACTTAAAGAACTTGCCGTCGTATGACCAAGTATTGGTAAACAGATTAGTTCTACTGCGTTTCAGGCTATCGTACGATGATTGATACTCATGGCATTATTTATTATTTTTGAATTTAGTAAGATTAGAAAGTTTATCCAACCACGGGTGTTGGCTGTTATTACCATTTTTACTATGTTGTTTGATATTTTGTCGCCAATGGGTATTTATGGTATTTTTATGATGGTAAATCAAACCGTTCAAGTGGATGTTATTTTTATTATAGCTCTTCTTACAACTATGGGTTATAGTATCAATGATACTATTGTTGTCTTTGATAGAGTGAGAGAGCACCTAGAACATGATAAAAACAAGTCTATAGGAGATGTTTTTGAACATAGTTTATGGGAGACGATGGCTAGATCTCTTATGACTTCAGGTTCTACATTATTGGTTGTTATTGCTATGTATGCGCTCGGTACTTGAGACCTTAAACAATTTGCATTTAGTATGATTTTTGGTATTTTGTCTGGATCGTTTTCAAGTATCTTTTTGGCCGCACCACTTGCCTATCTTGTTATGAAATGAACTAAAGCATGAACAAAATAACATGACATACGGCCAAGAACTATCTACCAAAGATCAACCCTCATCAATTATGTGAAGCTATGAATCTTTGTACAGTTAGAATGAGAGATGACCAACCTCGATGCGGAGTCAAAAAAATCGATGGAACTCAGTATGAGATACCATTACTTGATGTTGCTAACGCTGATACCTATGAGAATTTGCCTATAAGAAGAACATATGCGAGTGGATGTGTATTCCTTGATGCCGATAGAACTCATGTGTGGTTACTTACTACCAAAAGAAAAGATAACATCCAACATCAGTTTACCTGATGAGCACCCAAAGAACCAGAGCTTCAAGATGTTTATCGTAATGACGAATGAACTATTAAACTCACTATTGATACTATTTATGATAATGCGATACTCAGAACATACAAGAAGACTTGAGCAGAGGTAACGGATACCTACAACGACTCTCCACTAGTAGACCGAGCTTTGATTGAAAATCAAGACGATGAAACAGGAGAACACTTTTGGAGACTGGTTTTGTTGATGCACTTTGTCGTCAAATCATATACTTGAGAACTGGGACGAAAACCCGAAGAGTATGTCGTCTGAGGACAACGATATGAAATTGCTACACTTAGCCAACAGTCACACCTAGCACCAAACGCTGTTGTGATTACTAACAAGGCATTGGAGCTTTAAATAGTTATCTCTTATTTATCCTTTATAAACCCTCATTTATGAAATATGTATATCTCGTAGTGGGCGCAATTTTGTTTATTATGATGCTGATTATATTTTTTCAGTCTATCGTATGGTCCCAAAATCCTGTCCCTTTTTTATCTCAAAGTAGATGAATAGCTTTGAGTACCTTTGTAATGTGGTCTTTTATTATCTCTTTTTGTTCTGGTGCACTCATTGCATTATGAATCAAGGGAATATTTAGTTCTTATACTGAGCACGATGAGTGATTTGATTTATAATATTAGCAAGGAGGCTGCTTCACAGCTTTTGGGAGTATCTACAAGGACGATTGATAGATATCTTTCAAATGGTAGATTAACTAGTAAAAAATCATGAAACAAAGTAATGCTTGCACAAGATGAAGTTTTGGAGTTGAGAAAGGAGTACGCAGATATTGAAATTAATGATGTTGATATTATTAGTTCTTCTGACTATCATCAATCATATGGTCCCGGGACCAACAATACTTCATTGTCTGTATGAGCTGAACAATTGGGCAAACTAATGGATGAGAAATTTGATAGATTTGCAACAATGTTGGAAAATAAAGACAATCTTTTGGAAGAAAAAAATGCTCTGATTTTTGGACTTCAAAAAAAACTTGGTGAGGTAGAGTCAACTATGAAATCAATGGTTGCGTTGCCTGATCATCACAACGAAAAGGAACAACTCTTAGCACAAAAAAAGGAACTTCAAAATAGACTCGATAATGTTCATCATAACCTCAAGAAGGAAGAAACAAAAAACAATATTTTTATTGGGTTGCTTGTTATCGTATGAATACTAATTGTTATGCTTATGTTTTGGAATCCTAAATCGTCTACTTCTCGTGTTAATTCTGGATCATGATTTACAACTCAAGTGGTGGAGGAGGTGCCATAACATACTTGGTGTTATTTTGTATGTTGATTGTCTGTTGATTTTTTTATTTTTTCATTGTTTTGGCCTCATGTTATCATCAACTTTTAATGATCGTATTACGCTTGTGTGGAATATTAAAAACATAGATGAACCTACCAAAAGCGACATTGTTAAGTATATTGATCATGGTTTTTGAAAAATTGATTCATATCTTGATGGACTTTTATCAAGAACTTCAAAAAACATTATTCTGCATATAAACTTAGAAAAGAAATGAAAAGACTATGTTGATGGATCATTGTTATTTGATTTGCCAGATTTTATTCAAGATGTCAGTGTGTCATTGACGGACCAAGACCATGAATCATTGCCTCATGTTGTAGCTGAACTATTTGATAAGGCAAAACACGCACTTGGTAAAGCACTTGAAAGATTAAAGCATTAGGCATTCTTTGTTTACTTGTATTGTTTCCATATGTATTATATTTTCATTGTTTGCTTATCGTTGTCTTATGGAGGATCCTAAATTGATTAAATTACTCAGAACAGTTGTAGAGACTTATGTTGAAAAAGGAGAACCAGTAGGCTCCAAATTTTTGCATACTCTCGAAAACAATGAGTATGCTCCTAGTACACTGAGAAAATATCTCAATATTCTTGAAAAAGAATGACTTGTTTATCAGTCTTACAATAGTTCTGGAAGAATACCAACCGTCCAATGATTGAGTAGTTATCTCCAAGAACTTATTGATACGACATCAGGTAGTACATCTGAAGTAGATGTAGAACTTCAAGAGTCTAGACTCTCTCTCAAGTATGTCGTGGAGCAACTCGGTGCTGTTGTAGATGGCGTCACGGTGGGATTTATCGAACGTGATGAGTACTACTATATCGGCATTAATAAACTTCTCAAACAAGAGCTCAACCCTGATGAGTATGAGGTAACCAGACAGATTATTCAGATTATAGAAGATAAGCAGATCGTATCATTTTTGTGATGAAAAATTCTAAAAAACAATCAAATCTACTACTCGTTTATTGGTGACGACCAAAAATGTATTTCTTGTCTTTTTGCTCGTATTATGATCAATAATTACCCATCAATTCTGGCGATTATCTGATGAGTTAGGGTTGATTACGAAAGAAATTGCATGATTATGAACAATGTATTGGGGAAGTTGGGCTAATGTTTTTTGTAATACCGATTGTATTTCAGAATCACTCTCACTATATAAGCCCCATGAACAAGTATCATAAAACTTCGTTTTATGTTACTTATCCCAAAGACTTCTCCTTACACACTCTCCACACCAGCCAATACCTCATATCACGTTTGAGTTACCACAATTGTGTACTCTCGTTGAGCTCATAGATCACCATGTTTTGTGAGAAGATTTCGTTTGTTTGGATGAGTAATATAATTGTCTGATTTTTCAGCAATAATTGGTTCTAGAGCAAGTACCATTCATGGTTTGAAATACACATTTCTGAGTCTATGGTCAGCATAGTTTGCAACTCGAGGATCTTCATGCACACTTTTTCCTACTGCATGACCAGTGAGTGATCTGACTACTGAATATCATTTGGATTTAATAAACTGTTCTACTCGCCTTCCATATTCCATAAAACTTACCCCTGGTTTGATAAGTGCTAAACTCTCATCCAGAGCTTGTTTGGTTGCTCGCATGAGTTTTGCTCATGAGGGATTTTTGCTATGTCATCAGATTATCTTACCTATCGCAGCATCGGTTACCATACCTTGATAGGTGAGTCCAATATCAATTTTGAGTACATCACCGTCTTTTAGCTCATACTGGTCAGGAATGCCATGAACGAGACAGTTGTTTACGCTCAGACAGATTTGTGCAGGATATCACTGATATCATTTGAAAGCACTTTTGAGTTTGTGTGCAATGAGATAGTCGTGAGCAATCTTTTCAAGTTCTATTAGACGAACTCAGGCCTTGGCATGATCATAGATAAGCAGAAGTAACTCGTTGTGATACGCTCAACCTTGTTTGAGAGTTGCGATCTCAGATGGTGTTTTGTAGTGGATTTTCATAGTTTTATGGAGAAAATAATTGGTTTTGTACTATTCTCTTGATCAGCTTTTAAGCCCATTCGACTTCATATAAATTCATTTACATTTTTGATTGATTTCATTATACTCTTTGGAGTTAGAAGAAGGTATGTTGTTACCGATTCGTGTGTCTGTAGTGGCATATTTGCAAAAAACTTACCTATATTGGGTAGGTTTTTTTGTATCTTATGTTTAATATCATTTATATCAATAGGATTATCTATTTTTTTTAATAATGTGCTTGCTGTATGTATATCAGGCGTAAATAATTTTCCTCGTATTCATTTTTGTTGACACATTTTGATCAATGTGTTATAATCACCATCATTGGTAATAAGATATGTCTTGGTTAATCATCATTCATAGAAATCCAATAATACCTTTATAGCTATATCTATATCTACATTTCATTTTGTTTCTCAGTTTGGTAATCTAATCGTTTCTTTGTATAACATAGTGTATCATATAGCTGATAGAGTGTCATACCATCATTGATTTTCAGAAATATATCATACTGCATAGTATATTGTATTAGCTCTACCTTTGTCTTTGAGGTAGATGAAAAACTTCTTCCAATCGATCAACCATCAGAGTTTTTGAGTTGCTTTATGGGTGTTTTGAACATCAATGTAGACTATATTCATACGAAAGAAATCGTTAAATTTTCAAATTATTTTTTGATTTGACATTGATAGTAATTTTTTTATTATCAAATTCTATTGTTTTTTGGTCTATTATCACTAAGTAATAGTATTTTTGAGGACCTATTCTATTAACATATCTCTTCTTATCTTCTATTTTTATAATTATTATGAAAACGTGAACTCATCCAGCTTATGCCAAAGGTATCAAAGTAAAATGTATGTGTGGCAATGAGCATGTTATTAGTAGCACTATGGCTGTTTGGAATACGCCAGAAATTTGTTCAAAATGTCATCCTGCTTACAATGCTGGCGTGAAGATTGAAAAGGCAGCAAGGGGTAGACTACAAGCATACCAAGAAAGAATGGCTAAAGTTAGTTCAATACAAAAGGCTGCATAGTTTTTTTAGACATCCTTCGTTTATCAAGCAATTCAATATATGAACATGCTTGATTTTTGTTTTCAAAAACATACACTGGTTATATGGATGAGTCACTAAAACTTGGTTTGGTAGAACAATACGTTGATGGTCAAGAGATTGTAGCGATTTTGCCACAGGCTCGATGGCGTTTTTTGCTTTTGTCTGCTAAATATGGATGAGTCGCTATTATAGGTGCTTTTATACGAGATATAATAGGATGAGTTGTCTCCCAATTACAATGGTTAGTTATTATAATGGGATTGGCGCTCTTTGGTAAGTATCTCTATGATTTTGTAGATGCTTATCTGGATACCGTTGTGCTGACCAACAAAGGTATTACCATTGTTAGAATCGATAACTGGTTTAAGTATAAAATTGACTTTTTTGAACGAAAAAGCATTATGGCGGTTAGTCATTCTCAGTCGGGCCTTATGGATAAGTTGTTTGATCAATGAACCATTCAGATTTCGCTTGATCACGATAGTGATTATCATATCTTATGAATAGCATCACCGGGCAAACAAGCCGGCATTATAAACAAGTTGAAATTTACTGTACTTGAACGTCAGAGAGCACTCGAGCTCGAAGATGCTACCAAACATCATCAACCTGATAAATTTGAACTATTGGTTGATACTCTGAGTGAAGTGATATGAACCTATATGGCACACAAATAATATAAATTATTATTTACTATTTGATACTCTTTCTTATGACCAAAAAATCTCTCAATAAACGAATTATTGGCTTGGTGATCTGAACTACCGTTGCATGAGTTGCAAAAATGGCTTCTACTCAAGAGGGTAAAAAAAAACTTAATACACGAAAGGATAAGACTCTGTGAGTTGTTCAATGAACGCTTGACTTCATCCAATGAGGCCTCAATGAATTGAAAAAAAGAAAGGGATAAGAGAGATAGAATATTAATGGCTTTAAAGATTCCCTTTATACGATTTTGTTTTCCTCCAAGAAATCCATAAGACTTTGTTTTTGATCTGGATATTTGAATCATAGATACTCTCATAAGAGAGTTTTTCGATCAGAAAAAGAGCTACGATAATCAGACTGAATGGTGCTTCAAAAGTCAGCAACGATATCAGTTGATTGGTATTTAACACGGAATGAGGAGTATTGTTCATGGGCTGAGAGTAGCTTTTGTTCAGATGTTTTGACCTCATAATCATGAGTAACTAAGGTGATATGAGTTTGACTCGGTTCGGGATTGGAGGTGTGGATTGTATTGATGAGTGTTCATTTCAGATTATCGTGTGATTGTTGTATAATTGATTGGATTGATTCATCGATATCATCTAAACTATCTACTACAATATGAGGGTTAGTATGAAGCATAAACGCATCAAATCATGTTCATGGGGTGCCGACAAAATAGTATTTGAATTCGTTGGTTTCAAGTTGACTGGTGTGTCGAAGTGAGCCACAACATAGGTAGTTATGATATGAAAATGGCTCATGGATATGTCATGAGACGAGAAAGAGTTTGTCCAATGAACATAGTCATGGGTGAAGTGCTTTGTCTTGGAATGAAAAGGTTGCTTGGACTCAGGGGAATTGGGTCTTGGCTACATAATAATGATGGTAAATAACGACGCGATCAAAGACATCTTTGTTAGTTTCATAATAACAGAGAGCTATTTTATTGATAAGTCATGACAGTTGTTCTCATTTTTTGGAGGAAGACATGAGAAGTGTGATAGTATTTACCAGATCCTGGTGAGGCGATCAAGACCATGAATCAGGCTTGTAGTATGATGATGTATGTGGCTCATGGAGTTGGTCATGGTAAGGGAGGACCACATGAAGAGTCTTTTCGGCATCAACTCGATGAGTAGGTTGTGTGATAAACTCAATTGATGTGTTTGATAGTGATTCAAATGAGTGTTTACCTTCTTCAAATACAAAATGTCCTGATAGTCGATCATGGTTACCAGACATTACTTTGACTACTTTTCATGATTGAGTTCGTTGAACCAATAGTTTGAATAATCTGATAAGCATCGAACGATCATAGCTAAACATATATACATAATCACCCAAGAGGAGAATTTCACGATCATCATGTTGTATCGCTATTGATTCCAAGTGATTTAGAATACGATCTCAGTGTTGTGAATTGATATGAATATCGGGTATAAGAATCATGCAATAATTGTGGAATTATAAATGTATTCAGTATAGGAAGTTGGGGAAAAACTCTCAATTCATGAAAAACTACCTATAATATCAAATCCTTTGGTCTTGTATTATCGGCTTTTGGCCAGCCTCCTGAGGATATTTACCCCGAGAGTTCGGGACCTCTTTCATGTCGTAATCACAACACTTCGTTTTATGTTACTTATACCGATTGTTGATACTTAATTGGTATTATTTCCCAAGGTTCCTATATTATTTTCAGAGTATCCCATATATAGAAATTGTTGATCCTTTATCAATAGGCAAAAAATTTCACTGATCGTATCGTTTGCCTTCGAGTACAAACACTTGATCTTGATATGAGCTATCAATAATCATATCCCATCCATCAGGAAAGATGCTATATGAGGTTCTTCGTGATTGTGTAGATGATCCTTGGTCATCAGATATTGTTGTATCTATTATGGACTGATTTCATATATCGTGACGCTCAATTTCATAGATTGTTTTATATATTCATTGAGCAACAACGGTACTTTGAAATCATTTTTCCGATATGGTTGCCTGAAGTTCGTTGTTTAGTGTATCTTTGAGGGTGAATTCCAGTCATACTTTGGTTGGTTTCCACACTATGGATTGTTCCTTGAGTGAGAGAATAAATTTGATAGCTGAAGCGTATAATCCATGATGGGTGAGTCATGATAATGTTTGTTGGGGGTTTGTTTGATAATCATGGGCGAGTAGCTCATGATCAAACACCAAGGTACATCATGCTTTGGGACATGTCTCATGTTGAGTGGTAATATAAGGGATCATTGATCTAAGTCATTGATAGGGATCTAGGATAAGCTGAATCCATGATCCAGGATAATATCATTTGAGATGAATATATGATCAAGGTGTAGACGTGATGGTTTGGTACAACCATGTAAGTAGTTCATACGAAAGTATGTATCTTCATTGGTTCTTATCTGATTTTTTTTCTCATGAGATGATATCTTGGTCTATTATTTTGGCTGAGTTGGGGTCGAGCTTGACGTAAAGTTGTTGACCTTCTATGAGAATATCACATTTTATTGGAATCATATTGATGAATCATGACCGATGTATGAGTTGTTGTTTGGCTGATCTGCCTATACCTAATTCTCATTGTACTACCAATGGTACATCTCGCATTACACTGCCAGATAAGGATCATACATATCGACGATTTGGTTTAAGAAAGTCAGATACATGATGATTTACCAATACTGATAGTCATGATAGAGCATGTGAGCTTGATAATACACCTATATTAGGACGAAACCAGTATGATCGAGCTAATATTCATAATCATAACATAATAAAGATAGTCAGAAATTGTCTTTTCATGATACCATTATTGAAAGGATAAAAAAATCATTCTATAGGCATATAAACGTTGAGTTATAGTTCATAAGGATAGACTCCATAAATCATACCATATTTTACATAAACAAACTCAAGCATAATTGTTTTATCTCATTGGCTATGAAGATAAAAGTAACTATCAATAGTACGTTGTATTGCTTTGATTTTAGATAACTTGATATGATTATGTATATCATCAATGCCATCAATACATTTTACTTCTACAAAGAGCCATGTGGTATCATTGGACATAATAAGATCGAGCTCTCACCCTCTGATGGTGTAGTTTTTCCAATGTAGTAAAAAACCTTGTTTACGATAGTATTCGTATACAAGGTCTTCCGCAAGATATCATTTTTGTTTGAGAGTTCAAAATGCTTGTCATCACAAGCCCTGATTCGGCGATAATGTATCCATGGACATATACCATCAACACAACTAAAATAGAACAAAGGACGTGTGTCTTTATGCTAGCTCTACTTTATCAAAAGAAAGACTCACGGGGGTTGTTCTTCCCATGAATTCAACCATCACAGTAACTTGTCATCTTAGATCATCAACTTCAGCAACTCTTCCTTTCATATTTTTGAAGTTTGTCTCTCTTATTACTACCACATCATCGATTTTGAACGAATTTCTAGTAGTAAGCTTAGCATTTTTTTCTCTTACATCAGCTACTATTTGTTCATATTGTTCATCTTCAATAGGAATAGGTCTGGTTTCTGCTCAAATAATAAGCCTTACTCAGGGCGTATTTCTTACAATGTATCGAATTTTGTCGTTCATTTTCATCCTGATAAGTAGATATCATGGATAGAGTTTTTTTGGCTTAATCGTTTTTTTATTCTTTCTTGTAATGATTTCATTGACGACAGGGATAAAAAAATCAGTGATATCTGATTCAAGATTGATTTTTTTTATCCTTTCTTTCATATTTTCTATTACCATTTCTTCTTGGTTGGAGTTTACAGAAAGAACATATCGTCTTAGATTATCATCTTTGATTTGTTTATTGAGATCGAGTTCTTGAATTTTGGGCATTAGACACAGAGAAGTAATAAAGATAATAATTCAGAAAAAAAGAGAAATAATAAGAAATTAATGTTGTTAAACTATCCTCTCAGTAATTGATATAGGGTGCTATATAATTGACTAATGACGGTATCAGAAATCATAAAATAGACTCATGCAATAATAATAGCAACAAATACTGCTAATCACATACGAATATATTCTTGTTTGGTAGGGAATTTGAGTTTTTGGACAGTTTCCAAACTATCATAAAAGAAATTAAGCATATTATATTGATATAATAAGAAGTAAAACAGGATCAACGAAAGAGACAGAATGTATTATTTTCTACATAACAAAAACCATAACAAGTGATCACACGTCAATAAATAGCACAACACGAAGATTTACTAAGATTATAACTCAATGAATGAGATTATAGTTCTATTAGAATGGCAAATCTTCATCTGAAGAAGAGTGAGATTTGGACGAACTAGATCATTCTAGATCAACTCTCAATGCTGTGAGAGAACAGATTTTTTTGGTTACACCAGATGGATTAGTATAATCTCTTACTCTACCACCAAATGTTACACTAACCAAGTCACCTTCTTTGTAAGTGTTTGCAAATGCTTCAGCTCTGTCATTGTACATATCCAACAAAATAGTATCCTTGTACTCTCTGTCAGTTTGCTCTTCAATAACGAAGCTAATTTTGGTCATAGAACTACCATCTTGTTTGGTAAACGATTCTTTACTTCAGACCCATACAATTTTTCCTCTAAAAATCATTGATATTAACAGTTTTACAAAATAAAAACAACTTCCAGTGTACTTTTTTGTGCTATATTGTCAAGAACTCATCAACACACAAGACCACGAAATATTATACTGTCAACTCAGTTCATTTGCAAAAAAAATAATATCTACGTATGATTGATCATCGCTCTCTGCCTCAGAGTAAGATCTTGCATTATTTATCTTTTTTTTGTATGTATGTCTGCCTCATCTTTTGTAATTAATCATCCAGTAACAAAAATACCCCCGATTAAGGTTCTCACTGGTTTATATAATGGACTCTATTTTGTAACTCATGATAGTGATGAACAATATCCTGTGCCTGCAAATTATGCCTCCAAATCCATGTTAATACCTGGTGATGAGCTTAAGCTCATTATATGATCGGATGGTTCTTTGATATATAAGCTTATCAAACCGGCACCTCGTAAACACATCAAGGGTATTTTGTTCAAAAAAGATAATACCTTTATAGCTTTATGATCAGATAATCAGAACTATCAACTCAATACCGCAGCGGTAACTTTTTTTCATGGTAAACCATCAGATGAGTTGGGTCTTATAGTCCACAAAGATAAGGTTTATTGATATGCTGCCTTAGAGTCTATTATCAAATAACCATTTGTTGTAGTAAAAACTACGAGCTTTGCTATTACTATCATGTATAATTCTATACTATCATTGTACTATTATATGATACTTGCTCTGAACAAGTATTATAAAACAACCATAAGTACCGTTGTGGGTGTTTTTTTGTTGATGGGTTGTGGGTGTATGGTGTATGCTGATTTTTCAGATTATAAAGAATCGCTTGCTCAAATTGGTGTTTCTCAGGAGTTTTTGTCTGGTTCATCTCAGGTATATCGTAATGATGTAGTAAGGTTGTTGTCTACCCTTTCGTGTCAAGATTGTGTCCACCCCGATGGTTCGCTACAAGAACGTCTCAATGCTGTACGATGGTCTACTTTTGTCACTGAGCCGGGCAATAATTTTGATGATGTGTTGCGAGATAATTATTATTGGAAGAAAGAAAACTATTATTATTGTGTTGCTGATGCTGCATCCAAAGGACTAGTAAATGGATATCCTCGTGAAGTAAGTCCGTTTTGTCCATGAAGATTTTGTGGAGCTAATGTCATTAAACAATGAGAATTGGTTCAATTGATTACCAATATTCTCATCAATCAATGATCAGTAGATCTGCCACGTGTCAATTGGACTAAGATTCGTGATCGACTTTCTAATCAACGTCAAGATACTGTGTTAGCGAAAAATTTTACCATAAGTGATAGGCAGACTATCTTGAGTGGCGTTATAAACTGTGGTAGCAAGTTATGTGAGTTAACAGATGCATTTCAGCGAGATGTATACCTCAAATATTGTACACGAAACCTGGGCTCGTGTACTATGATACCGTTTCGTCTCGCCGATCAATGACAACGACCAGTTGCTCAGCTAAATATCTTGGTTTCCCAAAAAATTATGAATATTCTCCAAGCTGATGCAATTAAACCGTATGAACCAGCAACCAGCGAACAAGTATTGTCATTATTTTATCGTATTAATCAAACAGTTCCTTGTGATTTTGATTTGGATTATGACAAGGATGGTATTTTGAATAAAGACGATAATTGTATCATTGTTCGAAACCCTTCGCAACATAATCTGGATGGTGATCGTCGATGAGATGTGTGTGATGAAGATATTGATGGTGATGGGATGTTCAATCCTATCAAGTTAGTAAATGATCTATGATATATTAATCGGATATTGTACAAAAAACCACACTCATATGACAACTGTCCTTTAATAATCAACCCCACTCAACTAGACACTGATCGTGATGGTGTCTGAGATGTATGTGATAATTATGCTTTACAAACACAATGATTGTCACTGACTATAACATGAGAACCGGCATCGTCTGCTCCAGCTACGGTATGATTACAAGCCGTATTTACAGGAAAAGACTGTGGGAGTTGATACTATTGGAGATTTGGGAATAATCAGACGGCAGTCGGTAAAAAGGTTGCTACAACGTATCTTATACCCTGAACATATGATGTATGAGTTACTGATTGTCATTGATTAATTGCTTATACAACAATTGTGGTATGATGAACCTGAACTATCAATCCATCATTGTGATTTCATATCATACCTCGTCCAGCTCAAGCAACTTGACTATTGACCACACTTATTACACCCCAAACATCATGATGAGTGTGTGATCATATTTATTGGAGTTTGAATGATGTATGAGTGTCTCGTACCAAAACAGTATGACTTACTCCTACCGTGATGAGTATCTCTACCAAATGAACCCATTGAGTTCAGGCATATTGTTTTGATTCTTGAGCTAATCTCATTGCTATCGGTCAAGCAAATCTTTTGGTGCATGATGAACCATGATGATGTGCTTCACGATTGGAAGGGAAACCACTTCTTGCTATTGTAGGACAACCAGTTGCTCTCAAGACTACACTTTCGTGATGTATGCCATCTTCTATCAAATCAGTTGTTTGGGATTTTGGTGATGATACATCGATAAACTGAAACTCTCTCAATGTTTTACATACCTATACGAGACCATGAACTTATCTTGTACGCGAAACCATTACTACCAAGACTCAACAAATTATGACCAACATTATCCAACTTGTTGTCCGTCCTTCTTGATGAATCAAGCCATGATTTGTTGCTCAACTACAGATTGATCCGTTAGTGTGAGTTATTGGTGATCGTTTTCGTTTTCAGATTATCTCTCCTATGGCTGATAGAATTACATCAATTTATTGGATTTTTGGAGATGGTGGTATCTATTATACTGATGATGGATCACTAAAACAGGATTATGTATATGTTCAAGCAAATAGATACTTAGTATCTGCACTATTGACCTTGGATGATGGTCAAATGGTGAACTTGGGCAATAATATTACTGTATCGACTCGTGATCTATGCCTTGAGCTTATAGGTTGAACTGGTTTCAAGCCTTCTTGTGATCAAGATCGTGATGGTATTGGTGATCAGTGTGATACTGACATAGATGGCGATGGAGTCTCTAATCAACTGGGTATAATAGTAAGTTTAACACCTGATTGTAAGCCATCGCTCAATCCTCGTATTGTGATATGACCTTGAGACGATAATTGTCCTATTACACCAAACTCTGATCAATCTAATACTGATCGTGATTTGTATGGAGATGATTGTGACCAACAACCAAAACGTTCTCATAATGATTCATCACCATATGCTGACCATGATAATGATGGTATACCTAACAATCAAGATCCCGACTACAACAAAAAAGACTCCGATACTGATGGTATACCCGATCATCTTGATAATCTTCCCACAATAGCTTTGTGACCAAACTCATTGGCGTCTCGTACCTTATGAATTCAAGATAAAAATAGTACTATTAATAATCAGTGCTTGGTATGTCCTTGTGGTTTTGTACAAACGATGTCGCCATTGGCTCCTTGAGACATTGTTTATAGTCAGATGCCGTATGCATGAGGCGATATACGTAGTAATTTTTTCCAGGTGAAATAACTTTTCCTTTTGATCGAATGATGTTTCTATGAGGTTTTATTTTATAAGAGAGTCTCCGATATCATTTTTTGTATTCCCCATACTTTTGTCCAAAGTAGAAGGCTTTTCTTCAACACAAGTATATCTTTTTAAATCTTTAGTTTGTACGATGATGTTGCCATCTTTATCAGGATCTCCTATATATATAACGTCACTATTATTTATTTGGAATACTGAAAATATTCATTGAGCATCCTGATAGAAATACTTTATTTCTTGCTTATTAACTTGTATTCGTATATACTCCTTACCACCAAGTTTTTTTATCTCACCAATATCAGTAATTTTATCTCCTGGGTGACCATTTATCGTCAATGATGCATACTCTATACCATCTTCAGTGCTTTCAACCCAGTGCCACTTATTACCATTAACTTCTATGCGTGCATACTCCTTACCACCAAATATTATTGTCTCACGAATATAAGTAATTTTAT
>DAOQQF010000009.1:0-25878 GCA_035333525.1 Candidatus Absconditabacterales bacterium
CATACATAATATCATATCAATCAAGGCATAGTATAAATCAGAGCAGATACAATCGTATCAACAACTGGTTTTGCCTTTGCTCTCAAAGGAGGTGCTGAATATCATATACTAGCCAACCAAAAGATTATAAGAGCAATATATGATTCCCAATTAGGTAGTATCACAAACAACAACAAAGGAAGATTCACTATCGCAATACTTATTCGCAATCATTGATAATATGATGGATCAAGTTGTGTTTCATATCAGGTTTTTTTCGGATTCAAAAGATCAGTCTGTCTATCAAAAATATCGTTGATACCATAAATAAGCAAATTTGCTGGAAAGGTAAAGTATACTAAAAAAAGAATAGATACAAATGACCATCATCAGATAATCTGATCAATAGATGAAAATAAGCCAGTAGAACCAAGACCTATTAGATAGGGTCATAGAACATACATCCAAAACCTCGGACGAGATACCGGTAAAAAGTGAAAGAAGTAAGAACGAATGATCGTCCAAAAACGTATGAGTCAGTTCATGAGAGAGTGATAATGAACTTATAGTAGGAATATTACATAGGAAATCAAGAAAAATCTCTTGATTTTTGCAATTTTCTGATTATACTGTAGCACCTAAATTTATTAGGTGCTATTTATTTTATTTTTTCTGTACCATGTTCAAAGCAAAAATCGTGCTCAACAAGAACGGTAAACAGACCGTTTTAGAATTCGACAATGAAAATGATTACTACGAGTATCTAGAATCTCATCCTGAAATCAACCAATCATTTGATTGGACCAATAACTGGCCAGCATTTGGTTGGAATCCATGGAGTCGATCCGATGATCTCTTCAAGACATCTCCTTGGTTTTGATTAACCTCAAAACAAGCTGAAAAAGACCTCAATCCATTGGCTCTTGTCAAACATGATATGAGAAGAATTGACCAAGAAGAACGCAAACAAGAGCTCGAGGCAAAAGAACAAGCTCGTAAAAAAGAACAACAAAAAAAAGAACTTGAAGAAGCTCAATCGTTGCTAAAAATCTACAAGTCCAAACCAAATCACGATCATGACTATGCCCAGAAACTAGAGGCATACATCGAAAATCTTGAAAAGAAAGGAGCTTAATGGATCACATAATTAATAGATCACATAAAGATACTTTTGAAGTAAAAAAAGCCTGTTTTAGAGATAAGACAGGTTTTTTCTACAAAACAGAGATTTCGACAAATGCAATTTTACTTCATACAGGTGTTTCAGCTACTTGACCAAGGTTATATTCGCCTATGTTAGTTCTGACCAATGATTTAAGAACTCCTCATATACCAAGTTTTTGACCCAATCGATAAGCTATAGATCTAATATAGGTGCCTGACCCAACATGACAATCTATTGTAAGCAATGGTGGTTCATATCAGATAATCTGAATATCATAAATACTCATCGGTTGATATACAATATCCATAATACCCTTTCTTGCGTTTTCATACCTTGTTTTTCCTGATACTTTTTTGGCGGAAAAGGGAGGTACAGGAAGTTCTGGTTTTTGGTTTTGTACCAACTCATTGAGATAGTGTTGAATATCAGATATATGAGGTCGGGGTTTGACTATGCTATCAATAGTTATGTCTGACAAAGTATAAGAGTACTCTATCCAATGAGATCGATACTCATAATCCCATGTGTCAGACATGACAGACAAATCAATAATAGCGCGATATGATTTATCATGTCATACCAATCCATGAAGTTTGGGAGTATCGGCATCGGTTGCTAGTATCATAAGACCGCTTGCCATCGGATCAAGCGTTCCTGCATGACCACATTTTTTACTACGAGTAATATATTTGATATGCTGTACCACATCATGAGAGGTTCGTCATGATGGTTTATGAGCCAATAGTATCATAAAAAATGAGTATATTATCTAAAAACAATGTTTTTAATCTCTCTTTGTGCTTGTCTATCAGTTTGTTGTTCAACGAGGCGTTGTTTTTTATTGATCTTGGATCTACGAGCAACCAGTCAAAGAGTGATTTTAATATATCATCTATGAGAGACAAAAATATCAATAACTTTTAAAACATTACCTGTTTTATGAGTTCTTTCTACCAACATACGACGTTCACGCTTGGTCATAAGTAATCATCTTGGTGACTTGGGCTCATAGTGACCAATCTGTTTGAGGGATGTTTTTTTGTATAATGGTATATCAATTCACTCCAGTCGTATAACTCCATCAGGAGCAATCTTTACCCAAGCATTGGTAATAGTAACATAACCCGACTTAATGGATTTTACCTCATATCACTTCAACACCAAACCTGCGGTAAACGACTGTATTACCTCATAATCATGTAAGAGTTTTTTATTGGTGGAGATAATTTTCATATCCATGAAAGTATTTATTTCACACTCCATGTCAAGGTTGTTGAAACAAATCTAGATCTTGCTTGAGAAGAAATAAGATGACGATCTCGATGAATGGGTCATGCTTTTTTTATTGTAGTAACCAACGTATCAACATCCTGTTTTGCAATCAACACTCACTCACCCATAGTTGGTCTAACGAGTTCAGGTGTTGCTCATTGATCAAATCCAATGACAGGCGTTCATAGACACAATGCCTCAGCTGTTACATAACCAAAAGATTCCAAAGTAATATTAACCAAAAAACGTGCCTTAGAGATTAACTCACATCTTGTATGAACATCACTAACTCGACCAAGAAAAGTAATTGTAGGTCATGCAAGAGATTTTAAATACTGTTCATCCGGTCAACTTCAGATTATCATTAATTTTTTTTCTAGCTTATTATAAGCCTGTATAAGAATATCCACGTGTTTTGAAAAACATACTAATCTACCTACAAAAATATCATACTCAGCATCCGAACGTGGTGATAGTATAGGATAGGTCAGAAATTCAGACTGTAAACGAGGATATACAACACTATCACTATCAATGTGATAAATACGCTTCATAAGTCATGCTGTATAGTAACTATTTGCAGTAATCGTATGATAGATTCTTGGTTTAATATCCCATGGCTTGAGATATCGATAAGCAATCTGATAGAGTTGTTTAATAGGAAATACAAGCTTGGAGAGATTGGACCTAAAATGGTTATGAATATACATAAAAGGAGATTGTGCATGAAGATGAACTGTATGAGAAGTACATCATCAAGAGGATGATACAATATTTTTAGCAACCGCAAAACTCGATATAAACAAATGATCATACTGATATAATCTGAGCTTGAAACGTAGGATCCGTATCAATAATGGATACCAAAACATGAGGTTACGATAATCAAAAAGTTTGCTTAATCATGGGATCTTTGTGCGATCTGATCGCACAAAGAGTTGAAATAACCACCTAGGTAATGCAGTAACAATAGATATATGGTTTCCATCTATCGTCAATGATGTTTTATCTGAAAAAAGAGTAAAGATCTTATAGTGGTTACCAGGATACTTATTCAGATTATCATGTATCATCTCCAAAAAGACCTGTTCTGCTCAAGCCATATAATACAACCAGTCATGAACAAAAGCTAATCTCATGCACCTCATCATCATGTAGAACCTCCCCCAAATCAACCAAATCATCATCAGCCTCATCATCATCACCATCCTCCATAATAGATATGATCTCATCAAAATGATTTAATGTGAGGATTGCGATAGAGGGTAGATAAAAGTGATCAAATGATAAAACCAATATATCATAACACCAATGATAACACAATTGCAAGAAGTAATCACACTACTACTATTCACGTAGTCCAATACGATCATGGTTTATGAAAAGCTTTCTGAATAGATTGATACGATAATCACCCAAGTAACATAGTCAACAATCGATATCATATCATAAAACCTATGATAAACTGAGAACCATCGACGCGACTTCATCATGGCTGACGAAATTGTTCAGATCAGATTGTATTACTAATCTGTGTTTGATAGGTTTGTACTAACTCAAAAATCATTCCTGAATTAAGTAATGGTCTAAGTTGCTCCTGGATTAGCTTATTTATATACACATCTGGCAGAGCTCCTTCCAGACCATATCAAACCATAATTCTTAGTTTATGTTCATTGACAGCAACTACAAGCAGTACTCCATTATTATTAATGGATTGACCTATCCCATTTGATCTAAAGGTTTCTAATGCTATATCGTATAATTCACGTCAGTTTCTATGATCTATAAGCAACGTAGCAATTTGATATCATGAGCGTGTTGCACCATCTGATGCTTGAGTATTGAGGATAAGCAATTGATCGGCACTCAACGTATAAGTTGTATCGGTAACATAATCTGATAGGGTAAAACCCTGAGCAAAAGCATATTCACAAACGCTTTGAATGAATCATATAACGATAATCAGAATAATCTTTTTCATACTATCTATAATAGAGATTCAATACTAGTTTTCAAGTATAAACGTTTGAAATGTTTTCAATTCTAAAAAAATCCAAGCATACGCTTGGATTTTGAGAGTTCTTGAGATTAAGAAAGATAATTGGTATAATTAATTACTCTGCTTGAGAGTTTTGTTGAGGAGCTTGTGGTCTAGGAGCTTGAACATTCTGTCATGAAGCATTATTATTATTCCTTGGGGTTCGCTCTCTTCTTGGTTGTGGGCCATTTTTGAGCGCCAACGCTGTCTTGGATATTTCATAAGGAATTCACTTCTCTTCACAAACTAATGCTCTAATTGAAAGACCAATTTTTCTTGCTTTAGGATCGAAAACAATAATCTTTGCTTTAGTAACCTCTCAGAGTTTGAGAGCCTCAGCTGGATTATAAATAGCACGATCGGTAATTTCGGTAATATGAATCAATCAGTTAATATCATCATAGATTCTCATAAATGCCCCATAAGGAACAAATCTAATAATTTCACCTTGAATAACATCACCCTCAGTAAATTTATTAGCAATTGCTGATCGAGGATCTTCCTTTATTTGTTTGATAGAAAGTGAAATCTTTCCATCATCCAATGAGATTACTTTAACTTTAGTTTTATCTCACACTTTACCAAATTTATCGATTGTATCAACGTGTCCATAAGTGATCTCTGATATATGAACTAATCATTCAATACATCATCCAATAGTAACGAAGAGTCAGTAACTTGAAATACCTGAAATTGTTCCATCATACATATTTCATACTGCCAAGTTTTTCATAATATCATCTCTCTCCTCTCTCATTGCTTCTCTTTCAGAGAAGATGATTCTTTTAGCATCTTCATCAATTGTAATAATTCTTACTTTAAACTCCTTACCTACGAGTTGAACTAGTTTATCAAATATTGCTTCTTGATTACCATCTTCGACTCTTGGATAGTTTACAGGGGAAAGTTGAGAAAGTGGGATAAATCACTTAATACCATGCATATCAATAAGTAATCATCACAAGTTAGCTTCAGTTGGAACAACAGTTACGAGCTCATCGGATTCAAATTTAGCATGTACTGATTTCCAAATATCATGTTGCAACAATCTAGTAACTGATACAATGTAATATCCTTCTTCATGAAGTACGTCAGTAGAAAGGATTTCTACCTCTAATGTTGTCCCAATTGCCAAGTCTAGTCATCATTTTTCAAGTTCTCTTACTTCTTTGGGCATAATTACTCCATCAAATGAACCATTCTCACATGATAAGATTACTCCATTTGAATACTTAGTAGTAATAATTCATGTTACTTTAGCACCTTCTTTGATCATAGGCGCTCATACTTCAACACGTTTTTTTGAACGAATTGAAGATTTTTTAGCTTTAGTAGCCATGTTAGGAAATAAATGTTAAAAAATAAAAAAAATAATAAAAACAGTAGTCTTGAATTAATAATTTTATCGATCATTATTTCAACTAAAAATGATCCAAAAATATAACGTATTTTCTCTTGAATCATGATCAATAATTCATTATAATCATGGTTCATGGATCAACTTAATTCTCTCATCCCTGCACTTAGATCAAGAAACGAATCTGCCTTTGGTACCGTATACCAACAGACAGTTGATGTTTTTTATCGTTACCTCATTTCAAGTTACGGTGTATCTCATCAGGTTGCTCAGGACATCCTCTCTGATGTATACATCAAACTACGAAACAATGTTCACTCTCTCCAAGCCAATTCATCACTGGGCGCTTATCTACGAACTATTGTAAAAAATACCGCTCATGATCACTTCAAAAAACAAAAAGAACGATCATTTTCTGAACTTTCACGTCCAGATAGTAATAGTGAATTTGAAGATTGACTCATGGATGATCATGATATGACTCTATTTCTAGAAAGAAACTTCCAACACGATCGTATCCAAAAAGCACTCTCATCACTTGATCAAACCTACAAAGACTGTATTATCCTCAAATATGTCGAACAATATACTCATCATGAGATCTCACACTATTTGGGTATTTCTGAAGAAAATGTAAGACAAAGACTCTCAAGGTGATTAGGAAAACTTAAGCAGATATTGTGATAAAATATAAAAAAATAAATAGATGACAAAATATCTATATTTTACCTATATTTTGAAACTAAGAAGCCTCGGGAAATAATACCAATTACGTATCAAAAGAGAACTATTATTTTGGTAAATACCGATGATATAACTAGCAAACTATTGGTAATCAAGAATATGGGTAGTTCGCGTTTGTTATACAATCGGTATAACATAAAACGAAGTGTTATGATTACGACATGGAAGAGGTCCCGAAATCTCGGGATAAATATTCTCGGTTTCGCCCATGGAGAAGCTCTTCAAATACAGATTTGCCCGATGGAGGAAGGACTTGTCCCAGCTTCCCTAATAAAGAACTTTTACATATGGTCGGCACAATGAGATCAGCTATCAGTTTTTTTAATCAAAAACCACCCGAAGGGTGGTTTTTACAAGATATGAAAGTAACTCAGAAACAATTATGCTGCTTGAGCGAAATCTTCATCTTGATGAGCTCCATGATAAGAATCTCCTTCAGCTCTAGGTCTGAATGATCTTTGAACTGGATTTGGGTTTCTTGTAACCATAGCTACATTTGAAGCCTCTTGTCCTTTTCTTCAATCAACTAAATCATAAGAGATAACATCACCTTCATAGACTTTAAGTCCATTGAGAGCAGTAATGTGTACGAAGATGTCGTTTCATCCTTCTTCAGGAGTGATAAATCCAAATCCTTTGACTGGATTAAACCATTTGACGGTTCCTTGCATTGTGGTCGTAATTAATAAAAAATAAATTCGAAAAGAGAGTTATAATTAATCTTTTTTCTTCGATGGTTTGCTAATATTTCTGAGTTCAAAAAATTTTTGGAAGGCAGTATCTTTTGATCTTGCATACAATAATTTTGCAACTCTTTCAGATAATTGAACCCCTTTGGTAGTATATTCTTTGATTTGATCAGCATCAGCTTGAAGTTCATGTTTGATAGGATTATACCAACCAAGTACTTGTGTATATCATGATTTAACTGGTTTTTTATGATCAGTTAACACAATTCTAAAAAAAGGAAGATTTTTATGACCAGTTCTTGATAATCTAATGATTTGCATGAGTATAAACAAGGATAAAAAGCTAAATGTAATAAGTATTACAAAAAATTACTTCAGTTTTAGTCTCACTTTATGAAGTGTATGTTTTCTGGCTTGAGGAGAATACTTCATAATTTCAAGTTTCTGAGTATTCATTTTGTTGTAGGTAGTAACATAGTTCTGTGCTCATGTCTCAGAACATATCAATCATACTAACAATCTAGCTCACTTTTTTTTCTTTGCCATGATACGTAATAATTCCTATCCAAAATAAAAAATTCGAAGGTATCATCGATATTCTGAAAACCGATCGACGATATATTAAATAGTTATTTTGATACTCATTGCAAGGGAAAATTAATCAAAATTAAACAAAAAAATGATTTTACAAATATTCGTAAAGTGATACAGTCTTGAGCACTCATATTGCATACTGTTACCATTTTATTATCTATTTTAATGTAGGACGATTCACCAAAACAATGCCATATTATTATGTTCTTACACTAAAAACTCTTCATTCATTTATCATACTCTATATACCATGAAATTATTCTTTGATCGTTCAGACAGTTTTTATAAAATATTCAAGACTCTTGAAAAAATCGCAGATGGAAGAACTATTTCTATTGAAATTCATCCCCATAATCAATTTTTCAAAAATATGTGGCGAGGTAAACAACTTATTGAGCTCTTGAAGGAAAAAAAGATCAATTATACTATTCAGACCAACTCCGATTTCGTTATGTCTTATTTTCAAGAAATAGGAGAAAATGCACAAAAAAATACTGAAAATTCAATCAAAAAATGAGCTCACCTTGTCTATAATTTCTTCTTTAATATCAAAAAATTTCATCTTCAAATGATGAACAAAAAAGATTATTTATCATTTGTGGTCCTAGGCTTAGAAACACTTATTGTGCTCATAGCTCTGTATATCTTTTATATTATTTTAATACCTACTGCAACCATTGGTATCAAGCCAAATTACACCATCGAAGAAATTGCTTACAATTTTAGATATTATCCCGTTGAGACTCCACTTGCAGGTCAGGATAATAAATTCATATCAATTCCTTACTACAAATCAAGTATTGAACATGATCTTAACTTTGCAGTACCACTTTCTGATCTAAAATACAACATACTCAATGCTAAATGATTCGTCAAATTTACCAACACACTCAATACACAAATAACACTCAAACCAAATACCAAGCTTATTACTAAAGATGGTCTCCTATTTAAAGCAACAGAATGGATTATTGTACCAGGCAATGGATCGGTAACTGTTCCAGTAGAAGCATTGGAAAAAGACGAAAAAGAAGAGATAATCTGAACAAGATGAAATATATTAGCCGGTGTATCATTGGAAGTAAAAAATCTCCAAGGATCTCTCAAATCCAAGGTAACTGCTGTAGCAAGTACTAATTTCTCATGAGGTAAGTTTTTTACTGAATGAATTATTTCAAAAAATGATATTGAATGATTTAAAATCAAAGCTCAGGAACAATTACATAAAATTAAAAGAGATGTTTTAATTAAACAAATTAAAACAGAAAGTACTAAACCATTATTATTTGATGATATGATTGATATTGAAACTATCTCTATAGCAATCAATAAAAAAGAAGGTGATATTGCAAACACTGTAGATGGAACAATCAAGTCCAAAATATCTTATCGCTATATTTATCGAAATGAACTATTGAGCGCTGTCTACAAGTATACCTCTCAAAGACCAAATCAATCATTTTCACTTGTTGAGATTGATAGATGAAGTGCTGTACTATATGATAGATTTCTTTCATCAACATGAGTATACATTATCCCAACCAAAATCAATACTATATGGTGATATAATTTTGTTAATGATGTTGCCTGAATCAAAAATCAAATCAAATCCAAAGTTCGTGGTCTGGATGAAAAAAATGCTCAAAAAGCAATACTTACCTTCCCCAATATAGGAGCAACCGAAATTACTATATCTCCTTTTTGGGTAAGTAACATACCAAATGTTATGAGTAGAATTAAAATTGAAGTCATTAAATAATGAAGTTTTTATTTATTATTATATATGATACAACATGAGTAAATCTCTATTGATGGGAATAATAATCAGCATTACCCTCTGATGTTCACTATGATATACATCAGCATACAACACAGGCACAAACACAGGAACCGGCAGAATACTAACTCCCCCTCTAGCTGGTGCATCGGTTATATCATGATCTACAACAACCACCTGATCAACAGCGACTATAAGTACGTCTTGAACAGTTCTTAGTTGAACTACGACAGGTTTGACCACAACCATGTCTCAGTCTATCATCAATGTTGCCATATGATGATTGGGTATTCCAGAAGATCCTGAATTTATTGAAGCATTGGCACGAATGCACAATAACGATTTAACAAGCTATGGTTCCCCATCTACTTATAGACCTTTTGATAAAATAACGAGAGAGGAATCGGCCAAAATATTTGGCAGATTTGCTAGAAATATTTTATCTATGGGTTTCAAGCCTGAAATTGCCGATACATTTTGTATATTTGCTGATAGCGGATTTATTGCTGATACACTAAGAAAAGATGTTTTTGATGCATGTAAATTGGGTATATTTAGATGAGGCAATGGAGGTTTTTATCCAAAGTGATGACTTACCAAAGCTCAGAGTATCGTTGTATTGATTAGATTATTTGATAATCAGATACTTTCTGAAAGTTCCACTCCATGGTTCAAAAACTACTACAATAGAGCTTTTGAGTTAGGAATAACCAAAGATAAAGATCTCACTAATTTTGATAGAGAGGTAACAAGATATGAGATAGCCCTCATGATGTACAGATTTAACATCAAATACAAATTACTCAAAAAAAACAATGGCATCGTCCTTTCTCCTGACCAATTCATGGGGACGATATCATGAAGCGAAATAAGCATTAATGAACTCACAGGAGCAAATGGATTAAAAAAAGCAACTGTTTTATTTAACGCTACTATTTTAAGCGATCCATCAATCGATAGTTTTGACATTACCCTCTTTGGCAGTAAATACATAATCAAAAAAAGAGAAATGAATAATTACTGAGTTTGAAACACCAACTACGTTCAATTCTGTGACCTCTTTGCAGCAGATGGAACAACATTTTTGGGCACTGCAACATTTACTGTACTAAATGGGTTAATTGAGGATGCATATATTAGACCTTCAGAATTAAGTAATAAATATATCTATATCAAACCTAGTGTACAACAACCCTACTATACCATTGAAGAAAAAATATCATAAGAAAATAAATAAAATCTATAATACTCAATTCATAAAACTATTCATTTTGTTCGAAAAAAATTTCTTTGATGAACTCATTATTTGATTCTAAAGAGCTTACTTATTCAGAATATCTTCATTTATGTGAAGAAATTAACTCATACAATCATGCGTATTATCATAATGGTCAAAGTCCTATTAGTGACGGCGAGTACGACCAACGTTTTCAGTTACTTAAAGATCAAGAACGTAAACATCCCGAATGGATAACACCACATTCGCCCACTCAACGTTTAATCTCCCAATGAACCATACAGGATGGTTTTAGAAAAGCAAAACATAAAATACCACTGTTATCATTGGACAATACGTATAATAATGAAGATCTTATAGATCGAGATAAAAGCACCAAAAGAACACTTGAAAAACGAAGTAAGACACTACAATGATGATATAGTATTGAGCCAAAATTTGATGGTATCAGTATTGAACTTGTTTATAGTCAGTGATCATTACAATCAGCCATTACTAGATGAGATTGATACCAATGAGAAGATGTTACCGCAAATGCTAAGACAATTCATGGCATTCCGCATCACATCCCCTATCAATGAGAAATTCATATAAGATGAGAAATAGTTATGCCTAAGTCATCATTTGAAATACTCAATGCAACGAGATCTAAAAACTGAGAACCATTATTTGCAAATCCTAGGAATGCCGCAGCAGGTAGTGTTAAACAACTTGATACATCTATTACAGCCTCTAGAGGACTAGTCTGTTATGTCTATGAAATACTTTCTATCGAATAAAATAATACCAATTACGTATCAAAAGAGAACTATTATTTTAATACCGATGATATAACTAGCGAACTATTGGGAATCAAGAATATGGGTAGTTCGCGTTTGTTATACAATCGGTATAATAAGATAATCTGGATCAATAATTCTGATATTCAATAATCTGAATTGAAAAACAGATTATTTTTTATAATAGGTAGTAATATTAGTTTTTTATAGTAAGCCATCTTTTTATATTAATCATTAACCTTATTATTATCATGAAATTTTTGTTTGCTGAACTTGTAACCCGTCCTATTGTCAATCTGCTTATCATTTTTTTGGCCTTGAGTGCAGGTAATTTATGATGGTCTATTATCCTACTTACGTTAGTCGTCAGGATAGCATTACTAAGTACCACTGCTTCCGCCAATACTATGTCAAAACATATGACCGATATTGGTCCTAAAATGCAAGAACTTCAAGAAAAACACAAAGATGACCCAGATAAGTTAGCAAAAGAAACAATGAATCTCCTTAAAACACAAGGTTCAGCTCCACTCAAAGGATGTCTTGGTTTATTACTTCAAATACCAGTTTTTATTGCATTGTTGAATGTTATTCAATGATTAGCAAATAATACATTATCTACCTCATACGTTTATAGCTTTTTCGCCGATCGATGAGTTAAATATTTGAATGTAAACAACATCAATCATATGTTTATGGGGATTGATCTATTGAGTCAAGGCAATATTATACTCACTGTTGTATGTGCACTCTTGTTATTTATACAAACCTCTATGACAACACGAGTTCAACCCAAACCAACAGCTCAAAAACTTCCCAATGGTCAAGCTATGCCTGATATGTCCAAGATGATGCCTATGATGAATATTCTAATGGTCTTTATGATGGGATCGTTTGTCTATAGCGTCAAATCAGGAGTCTGATTATATATTTTCACCTCTACTCTTTTTGGAGTGCTTCAGTTTATTCGACAGTATAGACAAGTACTTCCCATTAAACTCAAAGCATTGTTCCATAAAGGATAAACGGAAATTAGAGATAGTATATATTTTAATCTCTCAGCATATCACATTTATGATCTATCATCCAGGTTGAATTACAACCATTATCTATCCCATGGAATCCAGTACAACTATAACTTGTCAGGTTTTTTGTCATGCTGGAAGTTTATATGAGAGTCGTAATACCAATGGCTTGAGTCATTTCTTGGAGCATATGTTTTTCAAAGGAGGTATCAAATATCCTACCTCTCAGTCTATCTCCTATACGCTAGATGCAATCTGAGCTGAACACAATGCATATACCTCAAATCAAGTTGCCAGTTATTATGTCAAATCATCTCCTGAACATCGACTGACTTGATTGGATGTACTATCTGATATGATGTGTCATGCAACCTTTCCTCATGAAGAAGTATCCAAGGAACAATGAGTCATTCTTCAAGAACTTCAAATGTATAAGGATCAACCAAGATCATGGATGAACCTCAATGCACAACTATGGTATCATGGTGATAATCCTTATGGATGGCCTATTTTGGGTACTCAAGATACTATCAAAGCAGTGAGTCATGATTCACTGATGAACCATAAACAGTCATTATATACCAAGGACAATATGATTATCGTGATCGCTGGTAAAACCCCATCAATAGATCTCTTACTGGGCACCATTGAAGAACTTTTTGGATGACTACCAGAAAGCAGCTCCTTATCAAAAAGTATCTATACTGGATACAAACCAAGTAATCACTCATCATGTCTCAAACAATGAACAAATCAATCTCATATAACAATGTTCATCAATGGTATACCAAAAACCGATAGTCGTATGTATCAAGCTAGATTATTGGGCAATATGTTGGGGGGAACAACATCATCACGTCTTCGACAAGAAATAAGAGAAAAACGCTGATTGTGTTATTATATATGATCATGACACTCTGACTCCAAAGAGTTTTGAACATGGAACATTAACGCATGATTAGACAAAGAAAAACTCGATGAATGAGTCGATATTATACACACACTTTTGGATGAGTTCACTCAAGCATCTATTACTTCACAAGAATTTGAACTTGCTCAGTCAAATTTTATTTGATGACTACAAATGTGAATGGAAACAAGTGATGAAGTAGCAGATCGACTTGGTAATAGATATATGAATCGAGGCGATATTATAACCTTGAATCAGCTTATCGAGATATATCGCTCAATTACCTTGGATGAGGTAAAGCAACTATGTGCCATGTTTGATAAAAAGTATAGATATCTCTATTGGATAGAATAATACATAATGATTAAAAAAATAATGTCAACATAATTGATAATCTGAAATAATATAAAACAAGCATAATAAGCCTTAACACAAATAAAATCATCCACCGAGTAGAAAAACTTGAAAAAGGAAGTATAATAATTATGTATTCAACTTACCGTTGCCAAAACAACTTAAGGAGAGGTGGCAGAGCGGTTGAATGCACCTGTCTTGAAAACAGGCAGCCGCTAACGCGGCTCGTGGGTTCGAATCCCTCCCTCTCCGCCAAATAGTTCCTATAGTCTTGGAGTACAAACTCTATATTCCAAGTTCATATAGCATATTTGGTTATTTATATTTAGTACATGTTCATGTATTATAGTAAACAGATCTACTCTCCTACGAGAAAAATCAAAAAAATCCTTATTAGACTATCACATCGTGTTTATGAGTATATTACAAACCAAATCATAAATCACCTTCCACAGATGCAACATACTCTTTGGAGTTTAAGTAATCACATCAAATGAAATCGACTAACATTAGCCAAAACATGATTTACTGTTTTGACCTTGTTGGTTTTTTCATATGCAATGATCTATGCAGAAAACTTCAAAGCATATGATAATTTTGTACTTTCTCAATGATCAGGACTTGATGAATTACGCATCAAAGATGATGATGCCCTAGCTATTGATCTGGAAAATGTAGTTATTGATGAGTCCGATGATCTTGGTATTCGTAGAATTACCTATACCGTCAGAAGATGAGACACTCCTGGTCAAATTGCTAAACAATTTGGTATTACGACTAAAAATCTCAAAGCAGTCAATGAACTCGTCAATGATACTCTCAAGCCATGACAAAAACTTATTATTACACCAGTAGAATGATTTGTTATCGAAAATACTCTTGGTAATCTAACTATATCTCAGTATGCTGCCCACTTTGGATTGGATCTTGCCGATCTTAAAGAACTCAATGATATTATATCAGACCAAGACATAGTCAAATCATGATATGAACTCTTTATCCCACTCACAGAAGAGGAAGGCATTAGATTATGAATGATTGAAAAAGAAATAGAACCAATAGTACAGCCAAACAATACTACTAAACCCAAAAATAACTGATCTAGTGTTGTCAAAAAACCTGCTGCTAAATCAACGACTGCCTCTAGAACCACTAAAGAGGTCAAAAAAGTAGGTAAAGCATATTACTCAAAAAACGAAACTGCTTCCTATTTGTGATTTGCAGCATGAAATTGTACTGCATATGTAGCAAGAAAAAAACCAGCAATTGCCAAAGCTATTAGAGAAGAATGATGATGACATGCCAAAAGACGATATTCACAAGCAAGTGAAGCATGACTTAAAGTTGGTAAAAAACCTACTATATGATCAATCTGAGTTATGTGAACTCGTTATGGTTGGTATGGACACGTTGGTATTGTGAGCTCAGTATCTGATGACGAAGTATGTATGAACAACGCAAACGTAAGAGGTCGATGAATTGTCTCCCAAGACTGTTTTCCTATGAAAGATTTCATTTGATTTATCTATTAGGATTGATATACTTATTATATAAAATATACCAACAAATATAAAACCCATCATACGATGGGTTTTATATATCACAACCTTTTATATACCATCAAGTTTCATGGATCAATTATCAATGCGTCTTATCTCCTATCTCCAGCAACAGTTTCAATATCCCAGGAGAGCTATCACCAAGGCGATTGACTCATGATGAGTAATACTCAATAAAAACATTGTTCAATCTTATACTCAAGTTGTCATATGAGGAGATCAACTTATCATCAAATGAACATGATCTGGACTACCAATACTCCAACATACTATATCACTAGATAATGCTCCCATTCAAGATATCATATGTTTCCATAAGCCGGTAGGATATGTAGTAAGTAATCACGATCCTCACAACAAGACTATCTATGATATTTTACCAACCAAACTCCATTCTTATCAATATATTGGTAGATTAGACAAAGAAAGTTCTTGATTATTATTACTTACCAATGATCGCAAGCTTGTTCATGAATTAAGTCATCCAAGCAAAGGTGTCACCAAAATATATGAAGTAATTATCGATACCAAACTGAGTGATGCGGAGTGTCATCGTTGTATCCAAGGCATATATGATGAAGGAGAGCTTCTCAAGGTAGTTACTATCAAACAATCTCAACAATCATGATGATGGCTACTAAGACTCACATTAATCGAATGACATAAAAGACATATTAGAAGGATGTTGAAACTACTAAACAAAAAAATATACTCACTTCATAGAATTCAATTTTGATCACGATCTCTTGGTGATCTCAAGCCCTGAGAGTGGAGATAAAACACAAACAATAAACTATCGCATAGACATCATCTACTCATAAAAATACTTATGGACATAAATGAATTTGAAATCAGATATCGTAGTTTTGTTGGACTCAACAACAAAAAAACATACGGTCGAACCAACGACCAGATTTTGTTGTTATGCAATATATCAGATCGCGGTACTCTCTCAAAAAAACTCAATGAAACCGATCCCAATGAACTCAAATCATTAACTATTGAAACATATTCAGATTATAAAATATCATTTCTCAATGAACTTGATAACTCTCAGCAAACCACAATCAAAGAGTATATCATTAGACTAGAATACGAACTAAAAGTAATCAAAGAAATGGGGTTCAATTCATATCTTTTAGTAGTTGCTGATTTCATCAATCGATCAAAAAATAACCATATACCAGTATGACCATGAAGATGATCAGCAGCATGATCACTTATTGCCTGGCTTATTGGTATTACCGATGTTGATCCAATTGAGTTTTGATTACTATTTGAAAGATTTCTTAATCCAGCAAGAGTTTCAATGCCTGATATTGATACTGATTTTGATGATGAGCAAAGAGACAAAGTTTTTGAGTACGTCAAGGAACACTATGGTTCAGATCTCGTTGCAAAAATTGGGACATTTATGAATATGTCTGCCAAAGCAGCCTTCAAGGACGTCGCAAGAGTTATGGGTGTGCCCTTTGAAGCATCCAATAGAATTTCTCGTTTGTTTACTATCATCAATGATGACAGGACAATCAACTTCCAAAAGTGTCGACAAGACATTGAAGAATTAAGAACTATGTTAGAATCAGATGATACTATCAAAAAGGTAGTTGATATTACTGAAAATCTTATTGGCACTTATCGTCAAACATGAGTACATGCATGCGGTATTGTTATATGACCCGATAATCTGACAAATTATCTACCTCTTCAACTAGCACCACATACTACCTATTCTCCTAACGAATGGAACGTTACACAATATGATTATAATGCGGCCAAGATTGAAGATACCATATGAGTTATTAAGATGGACTTTTTGGGACTTGGAAATCTTTCGATCATAAAAAACGCCATCAAAATTATTAAAAAAAGACATGAGGCAACTCAAACCCCCTTGCCAACTATTTTTCAAAACTATGAAAAGACAAGCTCATTTGAACTTCCACTGGATGATCAACACGTCTATCAAACTATTTTCCAAAAAGGAAATACAACATGAATCTTCCAATTTGAATCCGAGGGTATGAAAAGATTTCTGATGTTATTGAAACCCGATAAGTTTGATGATATTGTTTCAATGAGTGCCTTGTATCGTCCATGACCAATTGAATTCATACCATCATTTATACGTCGTAAAAACAAGGAAGAACCTATTGAATACATGTATCCTGAACTATATAGTGCTATTTCACAACAATACGATAAGCAGACGGCTGATGAAGAAAAACGTAAATTGATCGAAGATTTAGAGCCTATTCTCGAATCCACCTATGGAGTTGCCGTATTTCAGGAGCAACTCATGTTTATGTCTCAGTCTATCGCATGATTTAGTTTTGCTCAAGCTGATGAGTTGAGAAGATGAATTGGAAAAAAGCTAGTAACAGTAGTACAAAAACTAAAACAAGAATTTATTACCAAAGCTCAAGAATTTAGACAATACCAAAAAGAAACTGCAACATGGGTTTTTGAAAAAATGATTGAGCCTGCTGCACTATACTCATTCAATAAATCTCACTCGGTTGCTTATTCATTGATTGCATATCAAACAGCATATTTGAAAACATACTACCCTATCGAGTTTTACGCTTCACTACTTCGTGCCAACGAAAGCAATACTGATGAACTTAGTAAATTTATCAATGAAGTTAAATTCCAAGGTTTCAAGATTACTATTCCTCATATCAATGAGTCATTTAATCATGTGTCTGCTATTGATGATTATATTAGACTTGGTTTTGTATGTATCAAGGGGGTATGAAGTGAAGTATGAGAGACTATCCAAAAACAAAGACAACTCAATGGTTCTTATAAATCATTGGGTGACTTTCTCACAAGATGTCAATCTGTTATCAATAAAAAATCTCTTGAATGACTTATTAAATCATGAGCCTTAGATTGTTTCAATGATCGTTGAACCTTACTTCATCATATGGATCATCTGTTAGAACGATCCAAATCAAGTCATCACATATCAGATGGTTGATTATTTGGTTGATGATTTAGTCAACAATCATTAGAACTCGAGCCTGGTAGTCAGCTTTCTATTATTGATAGACTTAAACTTGAACATGATGTATTCAAAACATTTGTATCGGCTCATCCATTGGATGGACTCTACCCACGAGTCAAAGCAAGATGACTCACCATGATATCCCAATTCAAAAATCGAAATCGAGACAAAGAACAAAAAGACTATTGAGTATTCAATATACTTACCTTAGTTACTAAAATTACGAGAGCAAAAAAAAAAGGATACTTCATAAAAGTCGAAGATTACTCAGATAGTGTTGAATTTTTTGTAAAAGAACCTCTTGATCTGGCTGATTTTGATCTTCTGCTTATCAGTTGATATAAAGGCAAATGAACACCCAGATGGAGAAAAATCATCAAAGTTAATCATGAAAAAATAATCCATATTGCACAAGATGCAGGAAAATACAATCTAGATGAAACAGTCTATGAGGTCAAAAAAAGAAGATTATGACAAACAAGTATGAACAATTGAGAGATGGTCATATGATGATCTACTGGTCAATGAGAATGAAATGATGAACTTGGATTAGAGATAGTAACACTATCTGAAGAACAGTCAACATTATTAGAAAATCAACTCTTGGAACACATTACACCTGACTCACCACTAGAAGAACGTTTTGACGATATACCAAGCGATAACCAAGATAATAGCTCGCCAAGCAATAGTTCTAATGACCTTGAATACCCAACCAATGATCAACAACGCAGCCAAGATAATCAAAAAGATAGTGATATTACTCATACCTCAACATCAATACAATATAAATGTGAACTACCAGATAGTATACAAAAAATAAAAGAAATGCAAGAGATAATCAGAAAACATCCATGAGATCTGGCAGTATCTCTATGAAATATGATTGTTTACGTTACACCATGATGATGGGAGTTATTGTCATGATTAGGAAAATAATAAAAACAAATTTTTATCTTATTTCCCCAAGAATTTTTTAATCATATTTTCCAGTACTTTATATAAAATCTTACGATAATAAAGTAGGACAGAGTAAGAGATTTTTTTGTACAAACTAAGAGTCTATTTAGTCATATCAATTAAATATCAAAAGAGAAATATTATTTGGTAAATACCGATATAACTAGCGAACTATTGGGAATCAAGAACATGGGTAATTCGCGTTTGTTATACAATCGGTATCAGAATAGTAGCTTTAGGTTTAGTGTGATGAAGTTATACCAATTGTATTTCAGAATCACCTACTTCCTCATTCCACTCGTTGCTCATGAATTTGAAAAAATATCTTATTTATTACAACACTTTTATTAGGAAAATATAACAAGTATCAGATATATTTTGTAAGTAAAGTTATATCTTGATAAAATAGCTATTAGGCAATCATTTCGCTGAGTATTGAGATTGCATTGACAAGGGGAATAAATATATATTTAGTATTATAATTAGTTGTTATTTTTTAGTTTCATGGTCTTATAGAATATATGACTTCAGATATCATCAAATCGAAATCTCGTGTACGTGACCATGGCGAAGTATATACGCCAGATTTTATCGTATCTGATATGTTGGATTTGGTCAAGCATGAAACTGAGAGAATTGATTCTCGTTTTCTCGAACCTGCATGCGGAGATGGGAATTTTCTCATCCAAGTACTCCAAAGAAAATTACAAGTAGTAAAAAATAAATATCAGAAACATCAGTTTGATTATGAAAAAAATATCATCCTTGCGATAGCAAGTATCTATGGGATAGACTTATTGGAAGATAATGTGCATACAGCACAAGAGAGGTTATATAACTTGATAGAGTCAGAATATACAACATTATATAAAAATAATTGTAATAGCAAAGTCCTTCACGTAATACGCTACATCCTCTCCAAAAATATCATACAAGGTGATGCTCTATCACTCAAAGATACAAATAATAAATCCCTTGTGTTTGCAGAGCGGTCATATATTGATGGAAGCAAGATCAAAAGAAGAGATTTTGTCTTTGATGAGCTGATAAACACTGCACATGGAAATAATAGTCTATGATGAACTCTCTTTTCAGATACCAATGAACCGGTATTTATCCCTCATCCTATCAAAGAATATCCACCCATACACTTTTTAGAACTCTACCAACACGATGACAGCACTCAACTATAATCCTGATGTACTCGATGCACTAGCAAATCTGAGCAGTGATGAAGTATTTACTCCACCCAAACTCGTCAATCAAATACTGGATTTATTACCTCAGGATATGTGGTCAGATTCAAGTATCACTATGTTGGATCCTTGTAGTAAATCATGAGTATTTCTCAGAGAAGCAGCCAAAAGATTTATCAAAGGTCTTGAAAAAGAATTTCCTGACTTGCAAGAGAGATTGGATCATATCTTTACGAAACAGTTGTTTGGGATTGCAATCACAGAGCTCACTAGTTTGCTCTCTCGTAGATGACTATATTGTGCAAAACATGCTAATGGTAAATACTCGATCTGTAGTCAGTTTGATAACAAGTCTGGTAATATACGATACGCTCGTACACAACATAACTGGAAAAACGGAAGCTGTCAGTACTGTGGAGCGAGTGAGGATGAGTATAGTAGATCTGATGAATTAGAAACACATGCCTACAAATTTATCCATACTGATGTATCCGATATTCCACTTTTATTTAGCACCAATCCTACCATGAAATTTGATGTCATTATAGGAAATCCACCGTATCAACTCAGTGATTGATGAGCACAAGCAAGCGCAAAACCACTATATCATCATTTTGTAGAACAGGCAAAAAAACTTAATCCTTCATATTTATCTATGATTATACCATCGAGGCGATTTACTTGAGGTAAGTGATTAGATCAATTTAGATCTGATATGGTACAAGATAAAAGAATGAAAGCTCTCCATGATTTCTTTGATGCGAAAGAATGTTTTCCTTGAGTTGATATCAAAGGATGAGTATGTTATTTCTTACGAGAAAAAAACTATCACTGACCTTGTGCTATTGTTTCTCATGAGAATTGAAATATTGTATCGAGTGCTACAAGATACCTCCAACATAATAATTCTGAATCATTTATTAGATACAATGAAGCAATATCAATACTTGAAAAAGTACAATCATTTAAAGAACCTTCATTTAGTAAAATAGTAAGTAGTAGAAAGCCATTTTGATTTGCTACTAATTTTACTGATTTTGTGAGCAAAGAAAAAGAATGATATATCAAAATATATGCCAATAAAAAACAATGATTTGTCAAAAAAGATCTGATAGATATATGAAAAGAATATATAAACAGTTATAAGGTTTTTGTTCCTTATGCAGTATGAAGTTGAGAAAGTAAAGAAGATCAAATCAAACCTTTTGTTTGAGAACCATGAAGTTGTTGTACTGAAACATATCTTGTTATTTGAACTTTCAAGACTGAAACTGAAGCAATAAATGTGTGTTGATATATAAAATCTAAGTTTTTACACTTTTTGGTAACATTACTTAAAAACACACAACATGCTACAAGCAAAGTCTATCAATATGTTCCTCTTCAAGATTTCACCCAATCACGAACAGACGAAAAATTGTATGCAAAATATAGACTCAGTCAGGAAGAGATAGATTTTATCGAGGGTATGATTAGACCTATGGATTAGGTCAGGGTATTTTATTTATGTAAAAATCTGCTATGAGCTGAGAAGATATCAAGCACCTCTTAGAACATCCTGAATCAGAAGTACTAGAATGTAAGCACGCTGAAAGAGATTTTCACTTTGATGATATTGGAAAGTATTTTTCTGCACTAAGTAATGAAGCTAATCTGTTGGGGAAATCATCAGCTTGGTTAATTTTTGGTGTCCAAGATAAAACACATAAAATACTATGAACAGCATATAGATCATCATGAAGAACTCTTCAGTCGCTCAAAAAAGAAATAGCTGATAAAATGCCAAATCGCATAACTTTTGTTAATATTATTCAGGAGAAAATAGATAATAAGAGAGTGATCGCCTTTGAAATACCTGCTGCTCCCTGTGGATTGCCTATTGCTCGAAATGGATATTTCTATGCAAGAGATGATGAATCTTTAGTTGCTCTCAATTTAGAGAAGATAGAAAGAATTCGTAGCCAATATAGTCTTAATGATCGATCAGCAAAAGCTTGCGAATGAGCAATAATTGATGATATAGACCAACAAGCATTTCTGCTAGCAAAAAACTGATATATTCAAAAACACTACGTTACTGACAAACAGATGGCAGATAATGTCGCATGATATGATATCATGAGATTTTTGGAAGAAGCTAGTATGTTAACTCAGGATAAAAAAATTACCAATACTGCTATTGTATTATTATGAAAAAAATCAGCAAGACAGAAATTACCCTATTCTTGGATGTCGTTTGAAATCTTTTGGAGAGAAGTAGTACATGGAGTTGACCAGGAGTTTACCATCCCCTTTCAGCTTTCTATCCCTGAGATAGTAGATAAGATCGCTATCAAAAATATAGAAATAGCAAATAAGCTGATGTGAGTCTACACTGGCAACAATACCCTTCTACCTAATTATAACAAAGAAAATCTTAGAGAATGTGTTGCAAATTGTATCGCTCATCAAGATTACAGTCAACAAAAAAGAATTACGATCAATGAGACAATACACCAACACATCATTTTTGAAAATGCAGGTGCCTGCTTATATAATGCAGATGAATTTAATCAAATCAGAATAAAGAAAAAAACTCCAGATAGATACAGAAATCCTTTTTTGGTTAATGCTATGAGGGAAATAGGACTTATGGAAAGCAAATGAAGTGGTCACTTCAAGATGTTTGAATATTGCAAAAAAGTCTATCTACCCTTACCAGAGGTTGATCGATCGAATCAGGATTCTTTTGTCATGACAATTTATGGTGCGAGTTTGGATGAAAAGTTTGTAAAGATTCTACAAACAAAAACTGATCTAGATCCGATCACAATTCTCCTTCTTGATCAAGTGCAAAAGTGACACAAGATAGATACAAAAATGTTCGCTATCCTAAAAAAACAGTGATATCTCGAATGAACGCCAACCAAAGGTAAGTTGTCATTTGAGTTTATGAAAAAGATTGGTAAAGAACATGAGTATATAGATGCATTAGATGACAACAATCTTAAAATTTTAATATATGAAAAAGTAAAAACAAATAAACAATGTACAAGGTTTGATATTGATCAGTATATTATGCCTAAGATGCAAAATACAGAACGATCTATTGAAAGAAAAAAGAAATATATTGATTGATTGATCACACAATTAAGAAAGAAAGATTATATTAAAAATACAAGTAAATCAAAAAAATATCCTATCCGAAAAATTGATAAAAATATGCCCATTATTTAATCTGTATTAAATAAAAAAAACAGAATAAAAACAGAATAAAAATAATCTACATATAATTAATAATCTAGTTGTAAAGCAAATATCTTTATTCTGCAGTATTCAAAATAGATTAAAAAAACAGAATAAAAACAGAATAGATTTTATAAACTAGCAGTTAAATTAAAAGCAAAGTAAACGCGAATTAAACGCAAAACAAAAGATTATCTTATTATAAAGCCATCTTTAGTTACCTTTTAAAGTAATCATGAGCGAAAAATATTTTCCTTCGAGACCAGAACTTCATCCACAGATCTATGCTTATAGACTACTATGAGTAACTGACAAAGAAGGACTTTTGAAAATATGATATACTACCAAAGCACAGGTCAGTGATAGAATTGATGAGCAAACCAAAACAGCTCGTCTCAAATATGAAGTAGTTGTGCAAGTAGATGCGATTAGAAATGATTGATCTACTTTTATGGATCATCAAATTCATGAATATCTCAAAAAGAAATGAATCAGACCAGTAGAAGGAGAGCGATTTGAATGTAGTAAGAGAGATGTCTTATGAGCAATCCATGCTATCAAAGAAAGAACAGAAAACGAGGAAAATAGAATTCATGATTTTCCTATGAGACCAGAACAAGCTGAGGCAGTAGAAAAAACAATTCAGTATTTCAAATCATATAAATTGGAAAATAATACTACTCCTCATTTTTTACGAAATGCAAAGATGAGATTTGGTAAAACATTCGCAACATACCAACTCGCCAAGAACATGTGACGAAAAAAAGTGTTGATCCTAACTTTCAAACCTGCGGTAGAAAATGCACGACAGACAGATCTCATGAACCACAAGGATTTTGAATGACGACAATTTACTTCAAGAAATTCATGAGTAAGTATAGAACAACTCAATCCTCAACAACCTATCGTATGTTTTGGTTCATTTCAGGATTATCTAGGCAAAAACTCTGCATGATGAATTAAAGAAAAAAATACTCGAGTACATGAAACACATTGGGACGCTGTGGTATTTGATGAATATCATTATGGTGCTTGGAGAGAATGAGCAAAAGAACTGTTTGATGATACCGAAGATGATAGTGAAACTGATAGTATTGCAAAGATAGCTTTTGAAGAATGAATCAAATCGGCTGAGAAAATACTTCCGATAACTACAAATCACTATCTCTATCTTTCATGAACACCATTTAGAGCAATTGGTAGTGGTGAATTTATAGAAGAACAAATTTATAATCGAACATATTCTGACGAACAAAAAGCAAAAGCAGAATGGAATTGAGATAAGAATCCATACGAATCACTTCCACAAATGGTTATGATGACCTATCAGATGCCTGATAGTATAAAACATATAGCACAATGATGAGAGTTTGATGAGTTTGATCTCAACCTCTTTTTCAAAGCTGAATGAGTAAAAGATGAAGCAAAATTTATCCATGAAGAATTCGTACAAAAATGGTTGGATCTTATTAGATGAGCTTTTCAAGAAACAAGTTTGGATGATCTCAAGCTTTGAGCAAAAAAACCAGCTTTCCCGTTTTCTGATGTCAGATTGTTGTCGTTACTTAATCATACTTTTTGGTTTCTTCCTTCGGTATCATCATGTTTTGCGATGAGGAATCTTATGATGCAGAGACAAAATCTTTTCTATCAAGATTATGAAATTGTTGTAGCGGCTTGAACCTGAGCATGACAATGAGTCAAAGCACTGGATCCTGTATTACATGCAATGTGAGATCCTCTTAAATCAAAGACTATCACCTTATCAACAGGGAAGTTAACAACATGAGTTTCAGTCAGTCCTCGATCTTGAGTACTTATGTTAAGAAATCTCAAAAGTCCTGAAACATATTTTCAGACTGCATTTAGAGTACAGACCCCATGGATAATTGATAATCCTGATGGAAAATCTCCAAATAAAAAAGAGATTCTCAAAAAGATCTGTTATGTTTTTGATTTTGCACCCAATAGGGCACTTAGTCAGATTGCAGACTATAGTAATAAG
>DAOQQF010000010.1:0-17652 GCA_035333525.1 Candidatus Absconditabacterales bacterium
GTTGCGTCTCAGACTACACGTCTATGGTCTCAGAGTTGAAAGACATCTCATTGTTGCACTCGAGGTTTTTCTGAGAGTTCAGGTGCTTGGTTCTCTTGTTCTTCATCCACATCGAGTAAGTTATCAAGTCATAAATCAAGATCATCAAATAAGTCGTTAAGTTCAGGATCATTGAGTTCAGCAAGTTCAATCTTGAGATTTTCGATATCTCGATCTGCTAGTTCAGCGAGTTTGTTATCCAAGATACGGTATTTCTTTTTTTGGATTTCAGTGAGATCAGTAAATTTGAGCACTGGTACTTGAGTCAGTCACATTTTCTTACTTGCTATCCATCTACCATGACCTGCGAGGATAATGTTGTGTTCATCAATAAGAATTGGTGATCTAAATCAGCATTCAGTAATACTATTAATAATAGCATTAATCTGATCATCAGGATGAATCTTATTGTTGAATTGATAAGGAATAAGCTGATCAGGAGATATCAACATATATTCTCATTGATCAAAAGCACTATCCTGACCTAGGTCGGGGGTTATTTCGAGATTGTCTGATTTTTTAGATTTCATGATTTAAAATAAAAAACGAGATAAAAGCTATCTCGTTTGTAGACATATTTTGATTTTCTCAATCTATTAGTCCTGTCTTGGATCTCAACCCAACAGATGACTTTGTTGTTTCAATTTATCTTTGATATTTTGAAGTGTCACTTTCATTGCCTGCGGAGACACTCCATGAATCCTAGCGAGATCTTTATTTTTGGTTGTTGTTCCATCTCGCTCATATAAATATCGGGTATCAATGAAAAAATCTTGAATAGCTCTGTGAAGTTCATCACAATGTCTACGATCAGATAAATTGATAGTGATTTTGGATTCTATAATCGCACCCTGGATCGTATATGATAACACAACATCCTGCTCTTGTATTCAAAATGATATCTTACCTTTCGTATAAAGCTGGTGAATGTTTTTTTCATGAATATATCTGAGTAAATGATGGAAGGCATCTGCATACATTCTATATTGAGTAGTATATTCACTCAATGGTCTTCTTCATCTTTTTTGCATGGCGGTAGGTTTTACAGAAATAAAAAAGCATTTGAGGAGGCGAAACAACCCTAGATAGGACTATCAAGCACGTTTCCACAAACGCTTATTTTTCTGTACAGATCATATATACAAGTTTAGGATTTATTTTCAATCTTTTTTATTATTTTTTATTTCACAATATATTATTTTCTGGCATACAATAGCACCGTATCCAATACTATCAAGACCTGTCAATAAGGTGCTCATTTTCTTTTTGATTGTAAATCAATTATATGATTTTTTGAAAAAATAATTTCAAATTTTTGATAATAGAAATGTATCTCAATCAAGTTTTATTATACTGCGGGTACCTGTATTTTTGGCAGGATTTTATTTTATTTTTTTCCATCACCATGAAACACATTCCTCCTATTCGTGAATCCCTTTCAATGGGGAAAAAAAATTTGCTCAAATGATGTGGGCATCAAAAGACAGCTCCTTATTTCTCTTCAAGAGGCTAAGTTACTTCTTTGAACCACAGGGAAAACATTATCAGATGAGAAAATCAGCCATTTATCAGAGTTTACCGAACACCTATGAACCTATCTTGTAGAACAATACATCAACTGAAAGCTAGCTTAGTAATTGACTTGCAAAAGAGATCAATAATAGTTATACCAAAAAAGGTAGGTGCGGAAAACACCAACCTCTCCTGACCTTTATTTGGTATGCGACACCAAATTCTGGTTTTATGTAATCAGGACTTTTATTTCCTAATACAGACATTCCCATGTATAATAAAAACCCATTCCAAAACAAGAGCAGTGAATTCGAGACCAAAAAAGTGGCTCTCATATACTGCCGTGTGAGCTCCAAACGTCAGGCTGAGGAGAGGTTCTGAATAGAAACTCAAGAAGCTATGTGCAAGGAACGATGTGAAAGAAACAACATCATCGTTTGAAAAATTATCAAAGATGGATGAGTATCTTGAGGAACCTTTGAAAGAGATGGTTTTGATGAAGTACTCAGTATCCTCGATAAACAAAGAAAAAAATATCAAAAAGAACTAAAATCGAAATGAAAAGGTAGTAAGTCAAAACAATCAAAAAACAACGCTGAGAATGAAAATGACAACGAAGGTATGCCGTTTATCACACACTTTGTGTGCGTTGATAATTCAAGAATTTCTAGAAATGATAATATGTGAGAAACCTTGATGATGACGAATATGATCAGGGAAGCATGATGCGAGATTGTCTACACCCTCTACCCAATCGACTACAATACTAGTGCATGAATGCTTCAGGAAAATATACTCTATGCATTCGCTTCATTTGAAAGGAGAAATACAAGAGTAAAAGCAATGAATTGAATGAGGGCAAGACTGTATGAATGATACCGACCTTTTTGATTAGTACCAATCGGATATGTAAGAGAAAAACAATGAAAAAATAGCGTTGTAGTAGCTCATCCTACGAAATGACAAATTGTAAAAGAAGCTCTAGAAATGTATGCAAACGGGATTCTTACATCAGAATCAGCTGTATTTAGATACATGAAAGACAAGTGAATGCAAAGCAATAGTTCTCAAAATACAAAATGAGAGCTCTATAAAACAATTGTAGAAACACTATTCTGAGAAAGCAGATTGTATTTTTATGCTTGATTTATCCACCACCCAAGACGAGATATTAATGACCTTATTCCCGCAAAACACGAGCCACTTATTACCATGGAAACGGTCAAAAAGATTATGGCGAGAAGGTTTGCTGATAAAAATATCTGAAAAACAAAACTCAAAGACAACCCAGATTTCCCACTAAAGGATTATATTCATTGCTGATACTGTGGATTAAAGATATCATGATACCGATCACAAGGAAGGAATCAAAAATATCCTTATTACTGATGTACCAACAAGAAAGACAAAGACAGATGGCAAATCGCTCGTGATATCATTCACAAGGATTTTGATGATCTCCTAGGAACAATGGATATCAATGAAGATACATGGAATTTACTCGAAGAGACAATCAAGCGTGTTTGGAAAAAAAGATACGAATTCCAAGAGCTTATGATGCAAGAAAAAAAGAAAGCCCTCGAACAGATCGAGAAGCAAATGACAAGCGTAAGACAGGTAATGATTAAAACAGAAAACGTTAGTTTGATTGAAGATTTAGAGAAAGAATGGGAATTATTACGTATTGAAAGAGAAAAACTAAAACAAGAAATAAAAGACAAAGAATTTATGTCTGACCAAGAACTACAGGAGTGTTTGGTTCAAGCAAAGGCTATCTATCTCTCACCAAAAAAGGTGCGGGAAATTTCTAATAATGAATTGAGAAAACAAATGGTGCATGTTTTGTTTGGGGACAAACTTTTGTATGATAAGAAAAATGGATTCCGCACCGCCTGAAATTCGCTTTACCAAGCGGTAAATCAGCTCATTCAGAGTGATGATTTTTTACAATAATCCCCAAACAAAAAATAACCCCTCTCCGCACCGCATTAGACGGCTTGGGGAGCGGGTTATTCCTATGTAATAAACTGTGTGTCCAGTTAAAATGGGTCAACAGGACTATTACCGCACCACTTTCAGACACAAACACTCCAGAAATAACTATAGATGAAATATTCAATATCATAGAAATAGCTTTGATGCAAGCAAAAAACTTTGCCAGAGCACAAAACTACAATACTCTTATAAAAACTTTTTAAAACTTAATGGTATTCAGTGTTTCTATAAAAGATTCTTTATATTCTATATTTAATGATTTTATTTCATCCATTGTATACCATCCATAAGCATCATGGTCTTCACCTCACTCAATAATATGATTAATAGAAACGATAGGCTTTATTCCTGCGACCCTAAACACAAAAAAATATCTGTTTATCAGTAGAGTTCAAGATTCTAGTTCTTTTGTTTCTGAAGATACTCAGCGGTTTTCAAATTCGATAATCATAGCTTTATCAATTCAAGTTTCTTCAAGAAACTCTCTTTTGATCGCTTCTTCTGGAGTTTCTCACTCATCTATTGCTCATTTAACCGGTTCCCAAGTACCACGGTCAATTCTTTTTAACAAGAGGATATGTCCTGCTTCATCAAATACTATTCAAATTGGTAAGTTAAATATATTCATCTTTATATAATACAATAAAAAATCATTTACTTTAAATTATAAAAAAACCTGACATAAATGCCAGATGTTTTTTGGGTCAAAGGTGAAAAACCTCAAACCGACGTGTATAGAGTATTTAATGAATTAGTAGGTGATTTCAAGCAAAAAGCATCATTATTGGATGCAATTTTTTTGCATATCCACCATACGCCTATTTTGAAAGAGAGATTTATACAAGCCAAAGTCTTTACCGCCGAGTATTCGAACATCTATATATAATGAATAATTCGCTCACAGCTTTATATCATATACTACTACGCTATGGAAAACATCTCAGCTATTGTACAGCCAGCACCAGCACAAAAGAAAGTCTTTTACGCTACTATGGCTAAGTTTACTAAAAGCCAAGAGTTGAAAGCAAAGATTATTCCTTATCTGTTAGAACACTATCCTCAGGTTCTCAGAAATCCTAACAGAAAACAGAGAATGAGAGAGTGTTGTAATATGGTAGCCTTTAGAAGATACTTAGATACAGGAAACATACAGCTTGTATCCTCTAACTTCTGTAAGTATGACAGAATTTGTATTGCCTGTGCTACCAAGAGAGCAATGAGAATGATAAAGAAGTTTTCTCAGGGAATACAAGAACATAGTCTCTACAACAAAAAGCGATACTATATTGTCCTCACTATCAGCCACAAAGAGTGAGATGCTCTTTCAGAGCTTATGGATAGACTTATGCTCTACAAAGACAAGCTGGCAAGGGCGTATAGAAATAGCAAAAGGGACAATCATAAATCTAAGAGTTTCTTTGCTCAATTTGATGGAATGGTAATGTCTATAGAGATTGATCATAAGTGAAAGAATTGACGACATCCACATATCAATATCCTTGCCTGTAGCGATAACGACATAGTCACTGAAAGTAAGTTTGCAAGGGGTAATACAAATCAGCAGTTATTGGATGAATGGAAAGAAATCACAAATGGCACAAGCTATATTCACAACATACGCTATATTGAAGTCAAAAAAGACCATTTTTCAAGAAGTGGTATAGGTGAAGTTTTCAAATATGCGATAAAATTCTCTGACTTATCTATGGAGCAACTAGCAGAGGTTATGGCAAATCAGCACAAGCATAAATATCGCTTCTTTGCTACATATGGGATATTCAGGGGGTGGGAGTTGTGAGAATGAGTGACGTATGATGGAGATTGGAGTGAGGGGGTGTTTTTATATGATGAGGGAGAGAAGAAATACAATATACAAAATGCTTTCTAAATGTTATCAGAGAAAGTAGCAAAATATTTGCATAATCCATATTTATATGTATAATATATAAAAGATTTATTTCATTTTTTTATAAAAGATGTCACTAAAAAACAAATTACTTATATGAGCAATAGCTCTTGGCACTCTATGAGCAGGAAATCTAAAAGCTCAAGATAAAGTCGTCAATAATTCAAAGAAGGATACTATTGAGAATTTTCAGTGAAATAAAACAGATAACTACTGAGCTTATGATGATAAAGAAGGGATGTGATGATATCTACAAGATGTAAATTGACTATACGAAAATGGACTACAGCCACCAACTTGAGTGAAACTACAAGCACAACAAGATATGGCAGAAATAGTGAAACAATTAAAGACGCCTAATATTGATGAAAGAATTGTAAGTGGAATTATAGCAGAAAGAATGAGACATTACTCAATAGAAGATTATGATAAAAACACTCAAAAAGCATATCTCATAGCATTAAATGAATACCTTTATGAATATCTTATACAATCACTAGATAATTTTATCTACGATAAAAATACACCTAATCAAAACTATAATGATTTTATGAATTATGGTATTGAATGAGATAAAGAAATTCACTCAGCACTTGAGACATTCTCTAATAATCCCACGAATATGGAACTACTCAAATATCAACTTAAAGATATTAGAACACAACTATCAAACATTCACGAATGAAAGTATAATAGCGAGCAACAAAAATTAGACGAATATGTTAAATATCTAAAAAACACCCAAGAAACATTAGAAAAACAATACTGAAAAATGTTATGAAATGATGCAAACAAAAACAACGGCAATCTAGCTATATGATTGCTATTGGGTCTATTAACATCTATGACAATATTGTTTGGTATAGCAAACAGGCAAGTAGCAAAAATGAAAAAAGAAAGTAATAAAAATCAATAAAATAGAAGGAAAAGTCTCAGAGTAATTGGGACTTTTTTATTTCTGAAGATTTCAATAAGCAAAAAGGCAATGGATTGCTCCACTGCCTATGCAAAACTAACGATATCTATATATACTCTTTTTTTTCTATTTTGCAAGTTTTTTTATGAGTTTTTTTTAGTAGTTTTATATTCCGCTTAGAGAAGCGATTTGAGAAAATAGATTAATCTCTCTTTATCAGCCACTTTCCACTTTTTTATGACTGTATAGATATACTCTCTATTATTGTTTTGAAGTTTAAAGAAAGGGTCTGATGGTAGCTCTGTAGTAACAGATAGTAGTGTACCTTTCTGTAATTGTCAATCTATAAGGCTCTGAATATATCCGATATTTCTTTGTATTCATTCTGCATCTAGCGATTTATAGAACTTAAGTAATTGTGGATATAATCGTAGTTTTCACCTCACTAATTTCTTCAGATTAGAGGTTAATTCTTTGGTATCACTATTGATGTCATATATTTCAAAAAGTTCTGTATTTGCTGTTTTATCACGTAATTGATAGAGCTCTGCTCCAATATGTTTCGCAGTACTAAAGATAAAAACCCTTTTCTGTTCTACAGTAATAAGCTGTTCTATAATGTGAGCAAAATCTCCATCTCCACTAAACAAAATCAGCGTATCAAAGTTAGAAATCTCCTTACTGATATGGTAGCCCATTTCAGTGTCTACATTCCCCTTTTTCTTTCACCCTTTAAATCTCACTTGCTTAAAATAGAGCATAAAATTACTTTTACTTTGATATTCTTCAGCAAGTTTTTCAATAACTGTTTTTTGATATGGTTTATCTTCATCATATGCTCCAAAAAATGCAGTTTTCACAATCTTTTCATCTGTATCAAGATATTTGAGAAACTTATTCAACTCAAAACGTCGTCCTGTAGTATATTGAGCATAGTAGACATTGGAAAAGTCTATGAAGACCATCGCTTTCCCTGATATAATTGATGAAAACATAATATGCTAAAGTAAATATAAAGTGCTAAGATTGGTATAGTGTTTTTACCGATAAAAGCAACCTCATTCGAATTGCAACACTACTACATAATGCTATACTACACGTATTTATATGAGATAAAAATACGATGAAAGAACAATCATACTATCCATATGCTATGCACAATCATTTTGACAGTCCTTTGTGGAAATTTATTGAAAATGAGGAAAACAGTAAAATAGTTGATGCTATTTGTGAAGAACGGCTTAAGCCGATTATTCCATATGGGAAAATATGAGAAAAAAGAGTTGGTGAAATTCTTACTTCCTATAAATATGGTCTTTTCTGTAAGATAGAAAATGATGAAATATATGTAAGTTGAGTATATCTGCTTATCACTCGTATTATAGAAGCTCTTATTACTAAAATGCAAAACTTTGAATTTGACAAAGATATTGTCGTAAGAATACTTTTATGAGTAATGGTACATAGATACTATACGACAGGCAAAATGTGAGATGCTTTATGGGATATATTAGATGAAGACTATAGAAGAAGCATAAACCCTCATAATGATAAACCAATCATAGCTGCTTCTCAACGAACTGACCTCATTGCTTTTAACTTAGAAGAAATAACAAAATGAGCTGATGAAGATTATATAACAATAGCTAATTTCTATAGTAAACTAGTAAAGTGAAAACTTCCTGAGGTAACAAAAAAAGAATTAGATGCTTCGTATAGGACAGGAATTTTGTGAGAACAACTTTATAAATTCAATAAGGAGTGAATAGATTTTGTAAAACTAGTATTTCGCAACAGACCTGATATCGTCAAAGGATTTCAACAATGTCGTATCAAAAGAATTTTCGAATATCGCATTCGACCCATTCTCACCTCGATAGTTTCAGCCGTATATCATACAGAGGAACTATTTATAAATATAGACCCATACTTTTTTGATGTAACAATTTGTGATAAAAAGAACCTAGAATGCAATAGAGAACACGTGCATCTTGTAATGAGCTTCACCAATATAGTGAATTCTTTCTTCTGTTCGCATTGTATCAAAAAAAACTTTTGAGGTTATGAATTAGATTTCTCTTCACAAATCAAATCCCAAGAAAGCGTAAAGAAAATGTTTGATGAACTATACTCACTAGTTGCTAATATCAGTCCTGATGAATTATTGCTATCAGCAGAATGAAAAACATATAATGCTGACGCAATAGAAAAGCTAAAAGACGAGATAAGTTATGGGAATGTATGATTAGATAGATATGATTGAAAAACAACTGCGGCTACTTTTGTGCTAAAAAAAGATTTGAAAGGATATAAGAAAAAAGTAAAATAGAGATACGCCCTTCAGCAAAGGGATTTTACAAGGCATTTCCTATACGCTCCTACGCAAGGAGAAAGGAACTGACCAGGTAAGTCTATGACAATTGAACAAGCAAGAGAAATCTTGTGACCTGCGTATGATAAGATTGATGATGCTCATATAGTTAAAATCATCAAACTATTCTATGCAGTCAGCGTTGCGATAATTGTTGCTGAAAAGCAATAGTCTATCAATAGAGAAAACACAGCTATACGCTGTGTTTTTCTTTATAAAAAAATCTATAGATTGGTTTGATTTATATATTTTTTTGATTATTATATAGCTCAAACTATACGTATAATTATTTATCATCTTTTGTATTGCAAGATGCATAGAAGGAAAAAGACTATTTGACACAATGATTTAAAGAACTTTCAGTTCGATTGAAATAAGATTGTTACTAAGATTGCTCCTGCTCCTGAAAAGCAGAGAGCAGTTATTTATTGTAGAGTATCATCTGACCGTCAAATCAAAGAAGGTTTTGGATTAGATACACAAGAAATACTGGCACAAGAGCGATGTGAAAAACAGAGCCCACCTATCGAAATAGTCGCTATTTTCAAAGAATGAAAAGGCGTTTCCTGATATACTGATAGTCGTATAGAATTTGATAAACTACTGGCTTTCATCAAAAAAGAAAATGAAAAATATATAAAAATCACTCATTTCGTATGTAGAGAGCTGAGTAGAATATCGAGACCTGACCTAGACGACGTAGGGAAAGCTCTCAATATGGAATGACAGGTAAAACAGTACTGACTAAAGATTATAGATATTGGAGACGATAAGTTAGACGATACAACTGATGAGTGAAAACTTCTCAAAGTTATTAAATATGCTCTTGCCTGATATGAAAGAAAAAATACCAATAAAAGATGTACAAATGGGAGAAGATGAAGACTATTAGACTGATATCGACCATTTCCTGCACCTCCACTAGGATATAAAAGAATAAATCACTGAGAGAAAAAAGGCTATACAGATGAGGTGGATGAGATGATAGCACCAATACTAAAGCAATGATTAGAGATGTTTGCTAATGACCCTTCTATGAGCCAGTCTCAGCTCTATCATTTTCTGATTGATAGTGGTTTAAAATGACCAAAGAAAAATAAAAATAAAGACAATAAAATATATAGAACATACTTAGAAAAAATGTTTCAACTCCATAGACTATATTACTATGCAGGATATATTGTTTATCCTAGTCGAGATATCAATGAGTTGGTAGAGTGAAGACACATAGGGATTATCTCACTAGCTACTGCAAATGCGGTAAAAGACAAACTCATTAAAGGCAGTAAAGGTGTCAAAGTAAGAAAAGATACTGAAAACGATGAGTTTGTTTTGAAACAACTTATAGAGTGTAAATGATGCCAAAGAAAACTCACAGGATGGGTAACCACTAAGCCAAATAAAAAACAATTCAAATACTATGGATGCCAAGTTACAGGATGTCCTGAGAAAGCTAATATCCCTAAAGACTACCTGGAAACGACTGTATTAGATATGATACGTGCTATACAACTTCCACCTGAGATGATAAAGCTCTTTGAAGCCGTTTTTGACAATGCACGAAAAGACAAATCTAAGGATTGGAAACAACATATACACGCCAAAGAACAAAGACTAAAACAGCTCACTATAGAGAAAGAAAAGATTGAGAAGTATCTTCTCAGAGGAACAGCTCCTCTAGCTATGGAAAAAAGCCTCAATGAAAAACGAGCTGAATATGATGCAGAACAGAGATTGATTTGAGAGACCTTAGAGAACCAAGAAACACCTGACATTGAAAGAAAAAACATATTACAAAAAACGAGAGAGCTGATTTGTAGCCCCCTCGCTTTCCGAGAGTTATGAGACTTGGGTCTTAGGAAGATGTTAGTTTCGGTTCGATTTTGAGATTGTTTATTCCATACAAAAGATGGATGACTTCAAACCAGTGAAACACCAAGTCTCTACAGTGTTTTATGTGAATTGAAGGATAATTTTACTCGTTTATGGGTTTGCAGGGATTCGAACCCTGGACCAAAAGATTAAGAGTCTTCTGCTCTACCAACTGAGCTACAAACCCATTTATAAAACTATTTCTACACTTTTACTTACGCATTTGCTAAACGTTACTAAAAAAGAGTATGCACTCAATTTTAACCTACATAATACAATTTATAATTGATTGGGTCAAAGGTGAAAAACCTCAAACCGACGTGTATAGAGTATTTAATGAATTAGTAGGTGATTTCAAGCAAAAAGCATCATTATTGGATGCAATTTTTTTGCATATCCACCATACGCCTATTTTGAAAGAGAGATTTATACAAGCCAAAGTCTTTACCGCCGAGTATTCGAACATCTATATATAATGAATAATTCGCTCACAGCTTTATATCATATACTACTACGCTATGGAAAACATCTCAGCTATTGTACAGCCAGCACCAGCACAAAAGAAAGTCTTTTACGCTACTATGGCTAAGTTTACTAAAAGCCAAGAGTTGAAAGCAAAGATTATTCCTTATCTGTTAGAACACTATCCTCAGGTTCTCAGAAATCCTAACAGAAAACAGAGAATGAGAGAGTGTTGTAATATGGTAGCCTTTAGAAGATACTTAGATACAGGAAACATACAGCTTGTATCCTCTAACTTCTGTAAGTATGACAGAATTTGTATTGCCTGTGCTACCAAGAGAGCAATGAGAATGATAAAGAAGTTTTCTCAGGGAATACAAGAACATAGTCTCTACAACAAAAAGCGATACTATATTGTCCTCACTATCAGCCACAAAGAGTGAGATGCTCTTTCAGAGCTTATGGATAGACTTATGCTCTACAAAGACAAGCTGGCAAGGGCGTATAGAAATAGCAAAAGGGACAATCATAAATCTAAGAGTTTCTTTGCTCAATTTGATGGAATGGTAATGTCTATAGAGATTGATCATAAGTGAAAGAATTGACGACATCCACATATCAATATCCTTGCCTGTAGCGATAACGACATAGTCACTGAAAGTAAGTTTGCAAGGGGTAATACAAATCAGCAGTTATTGGATGAATGGAAAGAAATCACAAATGGCACAAGCTATATTCACAACATACGCTATATTGAAGTCAAAAAAGACCATTTTTCAAGAAGTGGTATAGGTGAAGTTTTCAAATATGCGATAAAATTCTCTGACTTATCTATGGAGCAACTAGCAGAGGTTATGGCAAATCAGCACAAGCATAAATATCGCTTCTTTGCTACATATGGGATATTCAGGGGGTGGGAGTTGTGAGAATGAGTGACGTATGATGGAGATTGGAGTGAGGGGGTGTTTTTATATGATGAGGGAGAGAAGAAATACAATATACAAAATGCTTTCTAAATGTTATCAGAGAAAGTAGCAAAATATTTGCATAATCCATATTTATATGTATAATATATAAAAGATTTATTTCATTTTTTTATAAAAGATGTCACTAAAAAACAAATTACTTATATGAGCAATAGCTCTTGGCACTCTATGAGCAGGAAATCTAAAAGCTCAAGATAAAGTCGTCAATAATTCAAAGAAGGATACTATTGAGAATTTTCAGTGAAATAAAACAGATAACTACTGAGCTTATGATGATAAAGAAGGGATGTGATGATATCTACAAGATGTAAATTGACTATACGAAAATGGACTACAGCCACCAACTTGAGTGAAACTACAAGCACAACAAGATATGGCAGAAATAGTGAAACAATTAAAGACGCCTAATATTGATGAAAGAATTGTAAGTGGAATTATAGCAGAAAGAATGAGACATTACTCAATAGAAGATTATGATAAAAACACTCAAAAAGCATATCTCATAGCATTAAATGAATACCTTTATGAATATCTTATACAATCACTAGATAATTTTATCTACGATAAAAATACACCTAATCAAAACTATAATGATTTTATGAATTATGGTATTGAATGAGATAAAGAAATTCACTCAGCACTTGAGACATTCTCTAATAATCCCACGAATATGGAACTACTCAAATATCAACTTAAAGATATTAGAACACAACTATCAAACATTCACGAATGAAAGTATAATAGCGAGCAACAAAAATTAGACGAATATGTTAAATATCTAAAAAACACCCAAGAAACATTAGAAAAACAATACTGAAAAATGTTATGAAATGATGCAAACAAAAACAACGGCAATCTAGCTATATGATTGCTATTGGGTCTATTAACATCTATGACAATATTGTTTGGTATAGCAAACAGGCAAGTAGCAAAAATGAAAAAAGAAAGTAATAAAAATCAATAAAATAGAAGGAAAAGTCTCAGAGTAATTGGGACTTTTTTATTTCTGAAGATTTCAATAAGCAAAAAGGCAATGGATTGCTCCACTGCCTATGCAAAACTAACGATATCTATATATACTCTTTTTTTTCTATTTTGCAAGTTTTTTTATGAGTTTTTTTTAGTAGTTTTATATTCCGCTTAGAGAAGCGATTTGAGAAAATAGATTAATCTCTCTTTATCAGCCACTTTCCACTTTTTTATGACTGTATAGATATACTCTCTATTATTGTTTTGAAGTTTAAAGAAAGGGTCTGATGGTAGCTCTGTAGTAACAGATAGTAGTGTACCTTTCTGTAATTGTCAATCTATAAGGCTCTGAATATATCCGATATTTCTTTGTATTCATTCTGCATCTAGCGATTTATAGAACTTAAGTAATTGTGGATATAATCGTAGTTTTCACCTCACTAATTTCTTCAGATTAGAGGTTAATTCTTTGGTATCACTATTGATGTCATATATTTCAAAAAGTTCTGTATTTGCTGTTTTATCACGTAATTGATAGAGCTCTGCTCCAATATGTTTCGCAGTACTAAAGATAAAAACCCTTTTCTGTTCTACAGTAATAAGCTGTTCTATAATGTGAGCAAAATCTCCATCTCCACTAAACAAAATCAGCGTATCAAAGTTAGAAATCTCCTTACTGATATGGTAGCCCATTTCAGTGTCTACATTCCCCTTTTTCTTTCACCCTTTAAATCTCACTTGCTTAAAATAGAGCATAAAATTACTTTTACTTTGATATTCTTCAGCAAGTTTTTCAATAACTGTTTTTTGATATGGTTTATCTTCATCATATGCTCCAAAAAATGCAGTTTTCACAATCTTTTCATCTGTATCAAGATATTTGAGAAACTTATTCAACTCAAAACGTCGTCCTGTAGTATATTGAGCATAGTAGACATTGGAAAAGTCTATGAAGACCATCGCTTTCCCTGATATAATTGATGAAAACATAATATGCTAAAGTAAATATAAAGTGCTAAGATTGGTATAGTGTTTTTACCGATAAAAGCAACCTCATTCGAATTGCAACACTACTACATAATGCTATACTACACGTATTTATATGAGATAAAAATACGATGAAAGAACAATCATACTATCCATATGCTATGCACAATCATTTTGACAGTCCTTTGTGGAAATTTATTGAAAATGAGGAAAACAGTAAAATAGTTGATGCTATTTGTGAAGAACGGCTTAAGCCGATTATTCCATATGGGAAAATATGAGAAAAAAGAGTTGGTGAAATTCTTACTTCCTATAAATATGGTCTTTTCTGTAAGATAGAAAATGATGAAATATATGTAAGTTGAGTATATCTGCTTATCACTCGTATTATAGAAGCTCTTATTACTAAAATGCAAAACTTTGAATTTGACAAAGATATTGTCGTAAGAATACTTTTATGAGTAATGGTACATAGATACTATACGACAGGCAAAATGTGAGATGCTTTATGGGATATATTAGATGAAGACTATAGAAGAAGCATAAACCCTCATAATGATAAACCAATCATAGCTGCTTCTCAACGAACTGACCTCATTGCTTTTAACTTAGAAGAAATAACAAAATGAGCTGATGAAGATTATATAACAATAGCTAATTTCTATAGTAAACTAGTAAAGTGAAAACTTCCTGAGGTAACAAAAAAAGAATTAGATGCTTCGTATAGGACAGGAATTTTGTGAGAACAACTTTATAAATTCAATAAGGAGTGAATAGATTTTGTAAAACTAGTATTTCGCAACAGACCTGATATCGTCAAAGGATTTCAACAATGTCGTATCAAAAGAATTTTCGAATATCGCATTCGACCCATTCTCACCTCGATAGTTTCAGCCGTATATCATACAGAGGAACTATTTATAAATATAGACCCATACTTTTTTGATGTAACAATTTGTGATAAAAAGAACCTAGAATGCAATAGAGAACACGTGCATCTTGTAATGAGCTTCACCAATATAGTGAATTCTTTCTTCTGTTCGCATTGTATCAAAAAAAACTTTTGAGGTTATGAATTAGATTTCTCTTCACAAATCAAATCCCAAGAAAGCGTAAAGAAAATGTTTGATGAACTATACTCACTAGTTGCTAATATCAGTCCTGATGAATTATTGCTATCAGCAGAATGAAAAACATATAATGCTGACGCAATAGAAAAGCTAAAAGACGAGATAAGTTATGGGAATGTATGATTAGATAGATATGATTGAAAAACAACTGCGGCTACTTTTGTGCTAAAAAAAGATTTGAAAGGATATAAGAAAAAAGTAAAATAGAGATACGCCCTTCAGCAAAGGGATTTTACAAGGCATTTCCTATACGCTCCTACGCAAGGAGAAAGGAACTGACCAGGTAAGTCTATGACAATTGAACAAGCAAGAGAAATCTTGTGACCTGCGTATGATAAGATTGATGATGCTCATATAGTTAAAATCATCAAACTATTCTATGCAGTCAGCGTTGCGATAATTGTTGCTGAAAAGCAATAGTCTATCAATAGAGAAAACACAGCTATACGCTGTGTTTTTCTTTATAAAAAAATCTATAGATTGGTTTGATTTATATATTTTTTTGATTATTATATAGCTCAAACTATACGTATAATTATTTATCATCTTTTGTATTGCAAGATGCATAGAAGGAAAAAGACTATTTGACACAATGATTTAAAGAACTTTCAGTTCGATTGAAATAAGATTGTTACTAAGATTGCTCCTGCTCCTGAAAAGCAGAGAGCAGTTATTTATTGTAGAGTATCATCTGACCGTCAAATCAAAGAAGGTTTTGGATTAGATACACAAGAAATACTGGCACAAGAGCGATGTGAAAAACAGAGCCCACCTATCGAAATAGTCGCTATTTTCAAAGAATGAAAAGGCGTTTCCTGATATACTGATAGTCGTATAGAATTTGATAAACTACTGGCTTTCATCAAAAAAGAAAATGAAAAATATATAAAAATCACTCATTTCGTATGTAGAGAGCTGAGTAGAATATCGAGACCTGACCTAGACGACGTAGGGAAAGCTCTCAATATGGAATGACAGGTAAAACAGTACTGACTAAAGATTATAGATATTGGAGACGATAAGTTAGACGATACAACTGATGAGTGAAAACTTCTCAAAGTTATTAAATATGCTCTTGCCTGATATGAAAGAAAAAATACCAATAAAAGATGTACAAATGGGAGAAGATGAAGACTATTAGACTGATATCGACCATTTCCTGCACCTCCACTAGGATATAAAAGAATAAATCACTGAGAGAAAAAAGGCTATACAGATGAGGTGGATGAGATGATAGCACCAATACTAAAGCAATGATTAGAGATGTTTGCTAATGACCCTTCTATGAGCCAGTCTCAGCTCTATCATTTTCTGATTGATAGTGGTTTAAAATGACCAAAGAAAAATAAAAATAAAGACAATAAAATATATAGAACATACTTAGAAAAAATGTTTCAACTCCATAGACTATATTACTATGCAGGATATATTGTTTATCCTAGTCGAGATATCAATGAGTTGGTAGAGTGAAGACACATAGGGATTATCTCACTAGCTACTGCAAATGCGGTAAAAGACAAACTCATTAAAGGCAGTAAAGGTGTCAAAGTAAGAAAAGATACTGAAAACGATGAGTTTGTTTTGAAACAACTTATAGAGTGTAAATGATGCCAAAGAAAACTCACAGGATGGGTAACCACTAAGCCAAATAAAAAACAATTCAAATACTATGGATGCCAAGTTACAGGATGTCCTGAGAAAGCTAATATCCCTAAAGACTACCTGGAAACGACTGTATTAGATATGATACGTGCTATACAACTTCCACCTGAGATGATAAAGCTCTTTGAAGCCGTTTTTGACAATGCACGAAAAGACAAATCTAAGGATTGGAAACAACATATACACGCCAAAGAACAAAGACTAAAACAGCTCACTATAGAGAAAGAAAAGATTGAGAAGTATCTTCTCAGAGGAACAGCTCCTCTAGCTATGGAAAAAAGCCTCAATGAAAAACGAGCTGAATATGATGCAGAACAGAGATTGATTTGAGAGACCTTAGAGAACCAAGAAACACCTGACATTGAAAGAAAAAACATATTACAAAAAACGAGAGAGCTGATTTGTAGCCCCCTCGCTTTCCGAGAGTTATGAGACTTGGGTCTTAGGAAGATGTTAGTTTCGGTTCGATTTTGAGATTGTTTATTCCATACAAAAGATGGATGACTTCAAACCAGTGAAACACCAAGTCTCTACAGTGTTTTATGTGAATTGAAGGATAATTTTACTCGTTTATGGGTTTGCAGGGAATCGAACCCTGGACCAGTGGCTTAAAAGGCCATTGCTCTACCAACTGAGCTACAAACCCACATATCACATAATACACAAATAATACTGATCCTATAAAAAAATTAATATGGGCAGGGAAGGATTTGAACCTTCGTAGACTCGCGTCGACAGATTTACAGTCTGTTGCAATTGACCACTCTGCCACCTACCCATATGTATTACAATAATTATTTGGTGGACTCTAGGAGATTCGAACTCCTGACCTAGCCGATGTATCG
>DAOQQF010000010.1:17752-25819 GCA_035333525.1 Candidatus Absconditabacterales bacterium
AGAGAACATGATGATAATTATTTGGTGGACTCTAGGAGATTCGAACTCCTGACCTAGCCGATGTATCGGCTCGCTCTACCATTAAGAAGAGAACATGATGATAATTATTTGGTGGACTCTAGGAGATTCGAACTCCTGACCTCCTCGGTGCAAACGAGGCGCTCTACCAACTAAGCTAAGAGCCCATAGATATTTATTTCTCAATGTATTATTTTTTCAATAATTATACGACTTTTTTGTTGTTTTATTTGATACTCAATTTTTCTTGCTTCTTGAATAGTAGTACATTCATGTAAATATAGTAATTTAAGTACTCATAATCATTTTGTTGATAATACCTTTCATGAACGATGTTGATATAATCTATTTTCAATATTGATAGTAGATCAAACATAGTACTTTCATTGTCCAGATCATAATATGTAAAGATATCACATTATACTAATTAACTATTATAAGTTAACATATTTATTCTCCTGACCTAGCCGATGTATCGGCTCGCTCTACCAACTAAGCTAAGAGCCCATAATATATCTTGACGTCGATGATAAGTAATTATTTTGTTTTGTATTTCAAGTTTTTGTTAATCTAAATATCTTATTGTCCTCAATAATGATAGTTTACAATTGATAGTTTACAATACTATCTTTTTTATACCATTTTTTTAATGGTAGATATATCTATTGAATATAGTATTCACTTAGTTCACTGTATTATTATTTCTGGGCCGAAATTTATATCAAAAGAACTTAATATTCATAGTATTTCTTTTCATTTTCATAATCATACTGTTCATACTCCACTCACTAAATCACCCATAGTATACGCAATATCTTTATAAATAAATTGCTTACTAGTGGCTTTGTTCAATGGTTGAAATATTTTACCAGTAATAGTTATCATATTTACCCAGATTAAAAGTAATTAATTTAACTGTATTTGTTGTGGATCTCCAGATAAATTGATTAATCAAAATAGGGCCATAAGTCCTATCACCACAATAATAAATCCAACTAATACATATAATTGTCTTGTTCCTCATAAATTATTTTCTGCTCGCATTACTCTACCAAAACTTGTCAGACTATCGCTATAATATATTACTCATACTCCAATAGTACCAATAAGTAATCAAAAGAAAATATTTGCCAACATATTTCATGATAATAAAATAGAAGTATTCTATTGATATAAGATAGCGGGCGACGAGACTTGAACTCGTACGGGCAGAGCTGAAGTCTGCCATGCTACACCAATTACATCACGCCCGCGTGGAAAATGCAAAAATATATATAACAAAAATTATATGAAAATCAACCATAAGATGTATATGTGAATATTGTTTTTATTGTGGATTGATTTTTATCTTAAAATTATCAATTAATAATATTGACTATATATAATAAATAATTACACTATTTTTTTACTTTCCTATCTTATTCTTCTATGAAAGAAAAATGAATAACATTTACTAAATTAGATATAACTTTACCACAGTTTATTGTGACTGCATACAATAATAAAAATATTGGAAACTGATTATTTACCTTACTTTCTGAAATTGATACTAAGATTGGCAATAGTTCTGATAATACTATGAGATTGGAGATGATTCAGAATGGGGTTGCAGAATGAATCAAAGAGTTAGAAGTATGAATATTTAGCGATAAACCATTAAACGATCATATTATAAAACTCGCACTTATTAGTAAAATAGAATGCATAATAGCTATGGAGATGTGATATGAGTGATGAGAGTATAAGGAGAAATGATTTAATTATGTAGAAAATAAAAAAGACTATGTTGAATACAAGTCACTCAATATCCAAGAAAGTTTTTGAGTATTAAGAAGATGAGAAATGTGCTTTGTAGATCAACCATGAATAAACGATACAACTATTCATGCTCAATCATTTATAGAATGGAGTAATGAGAAACAATCTATCGAATTTGCTAAGGAGTATTACAAGTATTGCTGTAATCCTTCTAACTACCCATGAAGTAAGATAAGATACGAAGATATATGATCCCATGAACGATTTCCGATTACTTCCAACGTACTAAAACATATGGAAAAAAACTTATGAATCTCTTTTTCTGAGCTTAAGATTTACAAATTTTTTAATACAGAATATAAAGATCATATTATGCCGACACACGCTCTCTTATGTCATATGTTTCTGATGTGTTCATGAGCAGAAGTGCCATTTTATCTGGCATGATGACATCTTTGAGATCCTGACAAGTACGATGATCAATTTGAATATTATTCACAATTCTTGATACACAATGATGAATATGTGATACCAAATAAACAATGATTTATTAAACTATTGAAAATATTGATTACTATACTAAAGAGTAAAAAAGAATATGGATCAAGATTATGTCAGCAAGTAATTAGCATCGATGAATTATCTCCCTTGATGAAAGCACAAAATATCTGACCATTTGAACTCTATGAAGGTCTTATTCGCGAACAATTTTGCTTGGTAGATAATATTACTACAGGAGATACTATATGATTTAAACTTACAGGTACAGGTATGATGTTTTTGTATATGTGCTGTCCAAAGATCTAGTAATACATTTACTTTTTAATATTTATACTTTCAATGATAGATTATGGTAATTATTTATCAACAGAATGATGAAATTGATGAAAAAATGCAACTTGAAACGAGTTAGTAACAGTTCTTGTTGAAAAAAAGAAATATTCTCATGATTATCAAGAAAAGATATCTACCTTAGAAGAAGAAATTAAAAAAGTTCATAATATCATTATAGACTATACATGACAGTGGGTAGAATATCAAGAACTTTATAGTACCAAAAAGAATATACTAAATCAGTTAGACGAAGAATACAAACAGTTACAACGAGAACAGATGACAACTGAAGAACAAGCAGAATATATAAGAAAAGAGAAAGAATTTGCAAATATGCGAAAAGAGTTTTTTTGATCTATGGGATTTGATCAACAATGAGCTCGATGATCATTTGAATCAGAGGAAGAATTTTTCGAATATCAAAAAGAAGAAAATAAAAAAAAGAAAAACGCACATCATACCAAGCAAAATGTATCAGATATCATATGACTATTGGCCGACCAACTAAGAGATATAAATATAAAGGATCTTTGGAGAAAAATAGCATTTCTTTTGCATCCTGATCGTTTAGTACACGATACAGAGATTAATAACGATAAAGATTATCTGACTTACTGTGAAGAATTATTTAAGACATTACAATCCCTTTATGAAAAAGAAGATATCTGATCGATGATTATGACATTACAAGACGCAGGTATTGATTATAAAGATTGAAAACTTGTATTACCATTTAAAGAAGAAAGATCACAGATACAACAAAAGTCTCAATTCCATAAAAAACGACAAGAACTACAGGAACATCTCTCAGTACTCAAACAAAGTTATATCTATATCTTCTATCTCAAACTAAGTACATGAGATATCGAAAAAGAACTCCATGAGCTAGATGAAAAAATACAAGAACTAGAAGATCTCATAGTTTCATATCAATCTGTGCACAATGAATAAACTTCCTGTAGTATCACATAATGATAAAAGTATGCGACTTGTTCAATCCATAGAAAAGGAACAAGATACTTTATCATTGAGAAAAAAATTAGCAAAAGAACATGGTTTGACCAGTATTGGAGAATTTATCGAATGATGGGCGATAGTATATAAAGATAAAAGATATAGAATCATGAATAAACAATGAGAGTATATGAGAGATTCAAGTATCAAGAATCTTCAATACAAAAAAATTGACACCAGTTGATCCTGACGTATTGGTTTCTCCTATGAAGAATGAAATATGAATGGTAATGGTGATTTTGTAAGAACTGAAGAAGATAATACTGATATTATACAATCAAAAAATTGGATATTTTCTGCTAAAGATGGTATCATCATCGTAGTAGATGATCGATCATACTCTCCTTGATCAAGACTTTATACGACACAATGAAATCGTATACTTATAGCAGAAGGACGAGAGTTTGAAAGATTTGCTGTAACGGGTGTACACTATTATGATAATTTTTCTCTTTTATGACATTTTATGTATTGTAGTCGTTGAAGTGATATACATTGCTATGATCGAAGAAAAAACATTATACAAGGTATGATTCCTGTAGAAATATCTCATAAATTTAAACAACGTAATTCTAATATCTATAGAGATATGGAAAAAATACATAATTTATGATATGATAGTTATTGATATAATCTGGTAAATACAGATTGAAAGTTTTTGAAAACGGAATTAGGACAATACTATGCTTATCCAAGTAGAGTAAAATCCAAGGTTAATCATTTTGATTGATTATTAATATGTGTACATAGTGAACTAAGTGCTACTTTGCATAAAGAAAAATGAGAGGAGAATAAACAAGAATTTGTTTTATATGCCGTAGATAAAAATGGGAACGTCTTTAGAGATGAGTTTGGTGAGATAGTATTCTCTACAAATGCAAATCGAATTAACAATTTTAATGAAGATTGATATACTAAACTTTTAATCGATAAAAGAATTTTTTCTATATCACAAATAACTTCTCATGATATAGACGAATATGTGTGTTGGATAGATAGATCATGAAACTATCTGAAAGACCAAGATCATAATATTATCATCGATGAAAATTATTTTAAAAAGCAACCTAAAAATTCTATTGATAATGAGATTAAAAATAAAATTGATCGATGAGATACAAAAGAAAGAATATATAAAGTACTTTCAGAAGATTTAACCATTTATGGATATGGTACCAAAATAGATCATGAATCACCGCGATGATGACTCAATAGTTACTGAGGAGATGCAAAGATTGTAAATACGAAAATGAACTTTAAAAATGTGCAATTCCCTGATGGTAAAGATATTTTTAATTATGATTTTGATCACGATTTTGAACAGTTCTGAAAATCATTTATCTTTCATGGAAATCATGTGCATCCAAGATGATGAAGAACATATGAGTGTCTAAAGATCAATGGGCTTATAGCAAGATATAATAAAGATGAAGAATGAAAAGAGTTAGAGAATATATCAACTCTTATAAAATCAGTTGACGATAAATATATTTTTATTCAACGAAAAGAGTGAGAAAGTTATTACATTCTCAATAAGCATTTCCAATATATTAAAGATAAAAATTGAGAAAAGCTATCTTTCCCCAATCGTCCACCATTTTATGTTGATGGTATATTTCTCTATTATGATACTATAGATTGAGAACCTCAAACTCGATCAAAAAAAGAAATGTATGTCAGAAAAGCATATTTTGAAGATGGTACAGAAGTATGAGAGAGCATATCTTCATTATCTATGATAGGTGACTTACATTATTCAAAACAACAAGAACTTTTTAAATATTTAGGTTCAATATAACAATAACTTGATCAAAAATTTTTAACAAAGTTTGGGATATAATTAATTCGTGTAAAACTATATATAATAAGGCAATTCTCTTTTATTCTTGTATTATTGCTTTTGAAAAGCTATAATAAATTTCATCCCTAAATTTCCCCTTGAAATCGAATCTAATATTATTATACTGCTCACTATATTTATCGTCTTACCAAAGACTGTTGGGTTGTACTATGTAGGTAGTACCATAATGATCATGATGATCGCCCACAAGAGGTAGCGGTTCATGAAAATTAGTATATTACAAATATTATTCCATTTGATGATCATTTCTTACAACACATAGGAATGCATCATAAATATAGTAATTGGTAATATATGTATTTCTTTCGTGTAATCAGGCTATCTTGTATATTATATGCAGATGGTTTTATTTTTATACTTAAAAGACAATGGCTATTTCTAGAATAAAAAAGGAACAACTGGTACAAACCTATGAGTCTTTTCTTAAAGATTCAGTAAATGCTGTACTCATAGCTCAATCTGGGATTTCTGTAAATGCAATGAATGATTTAAGAAAAAATATGAAAAGAGGATGAGGTCGTATGATGATCGTTAAAAAGAGACTTTTAATTAAATCATTAGAAGGTACTGATTCATTAGAAAAAATTAATCATAATCAAATTCCATGATCACTTATTTTGATCTGATCTACTGATTCAGCAGCACCTTATGCTCCGTTCAAAATAGTATCAGATTATATTAAATATATCAAAAAAGAAGATCTTTCTGGCACAATTGATTACGTAGGGTGATGGATTGATCAATCATGGAAAAATGGCGATTATATAAAGGAAATAGCAAATCTTCCAAGTAAAGATGAATTGCTCTCCAAATTACTCTTCTTACTCAAGTATCCCGTATCATCATTTGCAAGAGTTATTAGTGAAGTTGCTAAATCTAAATAATGATCCAACGATAATCAGAAAATATAAAACTCTAAACAATATCACAATAAACATACACATAATATTATTATAATTCTTTTTACTTTTTTAGTTATATCTACTACAATGTCTAACGTTACAAAAATTCTTGATTTAGTCAAAGAGTTGTCTGTTGTGGAGCTCAATGAACTCGTAAAATTAGTTGAAGAAGAATTTGGTGTATCTGCTGCTGCAGGTGTCATGGTTGCTGGTCCAGGAGCTGGATGAGCTGGCGATGATGGATGAGCAAAAGATAGTGTTAACATCGAATTGACTGAAGCTGGTCAAGCAAAAATTGCAGTAATCAAGGCAGTTAAAGAACTTCTTGGTTGTGATCTTAAAGCTGCAAAAGATGATTTTGTGGAAAAAGCTCCTGTTATCTTGAAAGAAAATATCAAGATGGAAGAGGCTGAAATGATGAAAGCAAAACTTGAAGAAGCTGGAGCAAAAGTTACATTCAAGTAGTAGTTTTCCACTAAGTTATTCTTTATTTTAGCAACTTATTTTGCATCAATGTCACAATTACAGGAACAACTCGTAGAAAATAAAGTATTACTGGGTACTATCAAAAAACATGCTCACCCCAAAACGTCTCGTTTTTGGCATGGTGAAGAAAATGGTATGATTATTTTGGATAGTGAAAAAGTAGCACAAGCTATTGAATCAGCAAAAACACTACTTGATGAGTATAGAAAAACTAATAAAACAATTTTATTAGTTTGCGAACAACATGTTATGCTTCCAGCGATCGAATCGTTGGTTGAAAAAACATGAATTCATTATTTTTATACTGGTACGCCAAGTGGTATTTTGACCAATTTTGAGACACTTCAACAAACGATCAAAATTATGAATAAACTTGAACAGTTTGTGGTATCAGAAGACTTCAAAACACTTACCAAAAAAGAACAGCTTATGAAAAAAAGACAGCTTGCAAAAGTTCAAAAAATTTATAAGTGAGTAAAAAATTTAAGAAATAAGCCTGATTTGGTTATATTAGTTGAAGGAACTATGCTATCGAAATTTGTTGATGAAGTAGAAAAGAGTTGAGCTCATAGTATCGTGTTAGCAAATACTGATTTTAATAGATATTTTGATGATCAACACTTGATTGTTCTTAATACCAAAAGTCAACAATCAGTTTCATTTGTTCTCAATTCATTGTTTGGCTTGTCGTAGTTTTTCTGCTTATTGTATATCATGACCCAAAAAGTCGTTAATATCGCTACTATAGCACAAGAACAATATGTGCCTAGTTCCCTAGAAAGGAAGAGGAGTTGTTTGATGTATTTTTTGATAGGATTGATAGCTATGTCAGGAAAGTCATGATTAACTGAATTTGAACAATTTCATTTCAAACAAGCAATGTGATTTTGGCTAGTAGTTATTTTATGTTTTTTGCCTGCTATACTCTTGCGAGCAATACCCAAAATTCGAATCATATTTCTTCCTATTTGTTTACTATTATTAATCTATCTTATAATTTTTATTAACCAATGTTTGATAGGTAAGTGGATGCAGTGAGATATACTATCAAAGAAAATGTTTTACGGACTTTGAAATTGGATGAGCTCTTTATTTGAATGATAGATATCATAATGAAAACATTAAGAATTATTATATTAGTGCTGTTGGCAATTATACTTATAGTATCTGCAGTGTTGCCCTTTTTATGATATC
>DAOQQF010000011.1:0-25687 GCA_035333525.1 Candidatus Absconditabacterales bacterium
AGAGTTTTTCCCCAGCTTCCTAATGATTATACATAGCAGAGAAAAAACTCCTCAGTGATGAGGAGTGTATTAGGTAAGGAGAATGAATCAAAAACTAATAAATAATATGCTGATTATATCGTCATCCTTTGTGATTCTATGATAGGTTGTACTGATTAAGATCTCTTGTCAAATATTTTCGAGACTTTTTTGAGGATAAAGATCAGTATTGATCAAAAGGAAGTAAAAAAGGACAATGTAGAGGTATTTTACAAACAACGACATTGGAGGTAGTCAAAAAGTAAAAAAACAACGACATTGGAGTAATAATAATACTCATGCACTACTAGAAATCTTTATGATACATCTTTTGCAGTAAATCTGTCTTGATACTGAAGGAGTTTTTGTTATTGTTGTATATATTTATTTCTATTAGTATACTATATATGTTTCTTTCTGATTATATTATATGAGTACAATCTGGTCATATCAATCCTCGTGAGATCATGAACGAGTGTCTTGCAAAAATTAAAAAAAATGAACTCAATAGCTGGATTCGTGACTGCCATGAGTATGCCGAAAGCCATATCGACGAGTATAAACATAAAGCATTGTGTGGGGCTCCAATTGGGATCAAAGATATTATTATGACACAAGGTATTACAACCACCTGTGGCTCCAAAATGTTGGAAAATTATATACCAGAATATAGTGCTACCTGTTTTCAAAAACTTGAACAAGCGTGAGGTTTGATGATAGGCAAGAATACTATGGATGAGTTTGCTATGTGATGAAGTGGTGAACATTGTGCTTTTGGACCAACGTTGAATCCACGAGATCATAGTAGAATTGCTGGGTGATCTAGTTCTGGCTCAGCAGCTAGTGTTGCTAACCATGAATGTTTGGCTGCATTGGGTACCGATACAGGATGATCGGTGAGACTACCGGCTGCATTTTGTGGCATTGTTGGTTTTAAACCAACGTATGGTCATATTTCTAGATTTGGTGTACAATCGATGTCCAATTCATTGGATCAAATAGGAGTTCTAGCCCAAAGTGTGAACGATGCAGAAATAGTATATAAACAGATCAGATGAGTAGATGCCCATGATATGCGGACTATCTCTGATACATCTGATACATTACACAAAGGAAAACAAGGTAAAGATCTTCGTATTTGTGTTATGAATGAGTTTTTCCAAGACGGTATAGATCCCCTCATCAAACAAGAAACAGTATCATATATCGATAGACTAAAATCAGCAGGCTATAACATCACCTTCATCGATTTCCCATGGCTCAAGTATCTCATCGCCACATACTATATAATCTGTCCTGCAGAAGTGAGTACCAATGTTGCTAGATTTGATGGAATCAGATATGGACTTCAAGCAGATACCAGTTTGTTTGATTCAGTCCAGGAGTATTACACTCATATCAGATCACAAGGTTTTGGAACAGAGGTAAAAAGAAGGATACTCACAGGATCTCATGTACTAAGTTCATGATATGCAGACCAGTATTTTCATAAAGCGATCAAGGTGAGAGATTTCATCAGATGAGAGTATGAAAAACTATTTAAGCAGTACGACATCGTAATGGGACCTACAAGTCCCGTATGGCCATGGAAGATAGGCTGACACGCAAACGATCCGATAGCAGAGTATTTAGTAGATGCGTATGCAGTCCCAGCAAATCTCATCCAAGCTCCAGCAATCTCCCTTCCTATCGGGTTTGGTGTCCATGAGTGAGTAAAACTTCCTATCGGAATGCAACTTATGGCTAAACCATGAAATGACGAATTGCTCTTTATAATGGGTAAAGAACTTGAAAAACGTACTTAGGGAGGTTGGGGAAACAAATAATTCATGAAACACAAACTCTCATAGTAAATCATAGGAAATTCTTTGATATAATATATCACAACTCATGAATCGCACTACTACATTACCCAGAAAGTCAGTCTCTCAAAGCAAACGATGGTCCAAAATCGGAGAGATAGTACATCATATGACCAAAGAACAACGAGTATTGGTTGGGTTTGTGGTATTATTTGCTCTGATTATCGCAAGATTGATTCAACTTCAACTTATCGAAACTAAAACATATCAAAATAAGCTGATTGCACAACACTACCAACATATCAACATCAAAGCAAAAAGAGGAAATATTTTTGTAGAGTCTCCTTCGTGAGAACCAATTCAACTAACAAATAATGCCTATCGTTATGATATATTTATCGATCCTAAATTTGTTTTGGATAAGCCAAAAGTTATCAATGAACTCATACCTATTATTATTGAACACTTGTGTCCATCGGGATCATGAGGTAGTTTCATAGATTGATATGGTTGTTTGAAATGACTCGAGCAATTCACCAAAAAAGAACTACTACCAGCTCGTCCTGCATTGTTTTATCTAGGAACAGGTATTGTATCTATGACATGACTCAATTACCTACCTACTACTACAACATGACGAACACTCTTGAGGCAAGAGTCTACACAATTGATTTCAGGATACGAATCTCAGCTTATAGAGTATGACCATCAATTGAATAAAACCCTTAGCGGAGTCTATTATGGCATGGTTAGAACAATGATCCAAGACAAACTCAATGAGATTATCCAAGTTGGTAATAAAACCAAGAATTTCGTCACCCAAATCAACGATCCATGACTAAAAACAGAGCTCAATACACTCAAATTACCGTTTGTGATTATTGAGGGTGATTTAATGTATGTTACTCCTATGACAAATAGCACTGATATCAACAAAGCATGAAGTATACTCAATGCCCTCCTGTCCAAATATCAGATTATCTTTTCCTATAGACAACTCAGAAATCTCTTTACACCTCAAGAAAGTAGATATGTCAAACTCGTTACCTCTCTCAACCAAGATCTGACTGATCAATTAAAACAAAGAAAAACATATCGAGAAGATCAAAAACAACATGAATTAGCTCAAAAAAGAAAAGATAAGATCAATTATACACAACAAGATATGGTACCGCTACTTCATGGGTTATGATTTGAACAACAATCGGTTAGGGAGTATCCGTTTAAATCGTTTTTGTCGCACGTAATCGGCTATTTAACCAAGGACTGATCTCCTATTTCATGAATCGAAGAGTATCGAGATGAGCTACTTAAAGGTAAGGATTGACAAATCATTGGTTTTGGAACACCATGGGTATGACAGTGATCAGAAGACGAACTTCAACTCAGTACACCAGTCAATTGATCAGATATTATTCTCACCATCGAACCAAACATCCAAAAAAAGATTGAACAATTTACCAAATACTACCTCCAGGATTTCAAGGCTGATAGTGTCAGCATCATCATTATGAATCCCTATGATGGTAGTGTTTCAGCCATGGCCAATGCTCCTGATTTTGATCCCAATCAAACAAATAGTATCTATGAGACTAAACCACTTGGACCAGAATATAGTAGAGTACTCGATGATGTTCAATATATGGACATACCAGTCTATATCAAAACATGAGGTAAACTACTACCTGCGACATTGGATGATAGATTTGATAATCTGACACCAAAATATATCAATACCAACTACTACTGACCACTTTCATTGGTTGATAAAAATACGACACTAGGATATGAACCAGGTAGTATCTTCAAACCAATCACAGTAGGGATAGCACTAGATAGTGATGAGGTCTGACTCTATGACACATATTATGACAAAGGTGAACTCCAAGTCTGAGATTATTTTATCAAAAATGTCTCCAGGGCATGTTTGGGCACAAACACCATATTACATGCCCTCCAGTTTTCATGTAATATTGGCATGGTCAACGTTATCCAAAAAATAGGGAAACATGTTTTTTATAATTATCTAGAAAGACTATGATTTGGGAAGCAAACATGAATTGAGATTGCCTGAGAAGTCGCAGGCTCTATTCCAAACTCACAGCTAACTCAAAAATCAAGATTTTTCAATAACTCATTTGGCCAATGATTGATAGTTACTCCTATCCAAATAGCAGTTGCCTATAGTTCATTGGTAAATGGTTGATATCTTGTTAAACCAACACTCATCAAATATATTAAATCAACAGATGGTGTAACTAAACAACTACCAAGACAAAACAAAATCATGATCTTCAAGGACGGTGTGAGTGATCTTATGAAAAACGCGCTCTACGAGGTAGTCAATGGATGACAAATAAAAAGATTTGCGATAGCCTGAAAATCACTTGCAGGAAAAACATGAACATCACAAATCCCCTTTCGTGGTAAATATCAAAATGGCATTTGACGAACCAATGGAAGTTTTGCAGGCATTATCACCAAGGATAATACCAAATATGTCATCGTCATTCAGGTTCGCCGTCCTCGTACCTCCCAACGATGAGAGCTTACAGCCTGAAAGATCTACTGAGAACTCGCTAAATTTCTCATTGAGTACGAAGGAATAGAGAAGTAATATACATTTCAATATTTTACTTTCACTTGACTTTTATCATAAATAAATTATAAAAAATTGTCGATAGGACGCCGAAGAAATTGTTCTTTAACAAACAATCTAAACAATAAAATTTCTAATAAACAAAAAAACAAAATTATTTATGAAAAAATTAATCAGTATTTTCGCTTTGTTGATATTGATACATTCAATATCAAAGACACAAACTTATTTTTTAAAAGATAAAAATGGCACAATTATCATCTCACATAAAGTATCGAATTTCGATACTTTATTAAAAATTGATGCTAACCTACTAGATGTACCAGGTACGCCTGCTCAAAAGTTGCAGGCGCTAACAAATTATCCCAACAAAGTTGTTATATCAAAACAAGATGTAATAACTTACAATATTTGGGGTACAAAAGCAACAGAAGCCACAAAATACACTTACATCAGCTCTGCTGATGGAAAGAGTCTAAAAAAAAGTTCGTGTCAAGAGCTCATAAGAAAAAGACCGGCTTATGAGATAGTGGTGATATATCTTTGTATGATTGTAATAGGATGTATTCTATCCTATTATAAAAACAATCAAAAAAAAGCTATTGCATATATATCAATTGCTTTGATCGGACTCTGGCTCTCACTCGGACTCGGACTCTCACTCGGACTCTGGCTCATGATCGGATTCGGACTCTTGATCGGGATCGGATTCGGGATTGTAATCGGGAGTTTGATCAGTATGGGGATTCAAATTGGGATCGAATTTGGGATCTTGATCGGGATTGGGATTGGGATCGGATTCGGGATTGTAATCGGGAGTTTGATCGGTATTGGGATTGAGATTGTGATCCAAGATATCTTTTTTCTTATAATCATAAGCTTATTAATGTATTCGCTGAGTTATTTTATAACTCAATATGTAACGAAAAAAATACAGCCAGCAGTTTAAAGTTCTTCTTCTTCTGTTTTTACAGAAAAAAAGCTTTTCTTTTTGAGAAAAGCTTTTTTAATACCAATTAAATATCAAAAGAGAACTATTGTTTTGGTACATACCGATGATATAACTAGCGAACTATTGTCGAATCAAGAATATGGGTAGTTCGCGTTTGTTATACAATCGGTATAATTATCCAAAATGAGGTCGAGTTTTCAATAGACAAAAGAATGTACTTTCTTATCTCTTCCTCCGACAAGCATAGTAGACTTTTCTTCACTGATCAAGTCGTTGTTGTTCATAGTAAGTACGAATACTTAGTAGGTCTTGTAATGAGGGGTTGGCAGTAGATCGATTCTGTCTATCATATATATCAAATATACAAACAGTACACTCAAAAAATGCGGGATCCATAGTACTCAATGAATACTCAAAAAAATCCTTATCATCAGTTTTGAGATGTACCAAGCCGTTTGATTTGAGTAAAGGATATAAGATAGTCTGATACTTTGGGCTGGTAAGTTTTTGGCGATCTCTCGTAGGTCGTGGATCAGGAAAAGTAATCCGACACTCATCAACTGAAGTTGGAGGCAAACAATATCCAAGGTGATCAACTTGGGTTCGTAGCCAAGATATAGTATTCAAGCCTTCTTTGATTCAGATGTCAGCTCAAAAACAAAGTCTATCAGATTTTTTGTCTACTCAGATAATACAGTAATCAGGATAACGTCTTGCTAATGACAACGTATATGCTCCAGAACCACATCATAACTCTACTATCAAAGGAGAATAGGGTGTTTTGATTATATCCAAAGGTTTTTCTCCATAATGATAGGAAAAACATCATGGTATACTCATAAAGCGTTCATATCTCTTGGTCTTGGACATACTACAATCACTATGAAAATACTATTTGAAATACTATTTGATCTTAGTGGTGAGAACCGATTGCGCCTTATCAAGCTGGTTATCAATCTGCTTATCTTCAAATAATTTCGTATCAAGTTGTATTACCACATCAGGTTTAATTCATACTTTGTCTACGTTAGTATTGTCAGGTCCATATCGTTTTCAAATCGTAAATTTAATACTTGAGTTATCAGTGAGTGTATAGAGAGTTTGAATAGTTCACTTACCAAATGTTTGAGTTCATACTAAGGTCGCTTGACTATGATATCTGAGAGCATAGGCCAAAATTTCACTTGCAGATGCTGTCAGTTCATCTACCAATACCACCAAGGGAAGTTGTTTTTTGGATAGTCATTTGGAGTAGTATATCTCTTCAGGGAGGGATTTATACCTTGTAATAGTTACAATTTTATCTTTTGGTATAAAGTAACTTGCAATATCATTGGCTACAGGCAGTATTCAACCTCCATTTCCTCTCAAATCAATAATAAGTCATTGAACTCATGAACCAACCAGTTCTCAATATGATTGTTTGAACTTGTCGGCAGTATCCTCACCAATAGTAGCAATATTGATGTATCATAGATTTTTACCAGATCGTGTAAGTATTTTATGATTGACTGATGGAATAATAATGGTATTTCTTACTATCGAAATCGTATCTACTTTTTGCTCTTTGTATGAAAAGATAGTCAGTGTAACTGTGCTTCCCTTAGGGCCACGGACAAGATTTACCACATCACGAACTGACATATGGTCAATCGTTTTTTTGTCCACTTGGAGAATAATATCAAGTGGCTTCAAACCAGCCAAGTGTGCGGGAGAACCTTTTATTACTTCCATAATAGTAATTTGATCATTTGACTGTCCAATAACTGCTCCAATTCACTCAAAGTCATAACTTCATTTGAGGTCTTTTGCAAAAGAGTCATTTTCTTGTTTATCAAAATAGACGGTATGAGGATCACGTAATCCTCCTACAAATCAATGTAATCCACCTTCCAGTAGTTCACCAAATTGGACTCATGAACTAGTAAAATAGTTATCTTGAAGTACTTTGTACACATCTTCAAATTTTTTGTATCTCTCAGCACACGTCAACTTATCGAGTTGTTTTACTTTACGTCTCAGTCATGCTACTAACTCTGAATCATCACCAATCGTAGGTATTGACTCATCTCAAATGGTAGTATTGCCAATATAATTGATCAATCATGAGCCACTCACTCACAACACTACCCCCAATCACAACAAAAATAGTGATTTACCAAAATTCGACATATATATCTCCACTATAATAAAATAAATGATACTCTGATAGTAATTATAACATACTGAAAATAAAGAGGAACTGAGTGAAGAGAAATTGGAGAGTTTATCCACATCCTTGACAAGAGCATATCTTAGTTACATGAACCTTTGGGAAACAATTTTCATAGTATCAGATACAATACTACTCACTCAAAGAGTCATTTTTACTTATTAAAGCATTATCTCTTTGATTTCTCCCAATCCAAGTCAAACTGATGAAGAAAGGCATGAATTGCTTGCGGATCGGTTATGATAATGCCAATCTCTCTATTATTGTCTAAACTGTTTGCAGAAAAATTGATAGATGAGACCACAAGATAACGCTTATCTACCAAAAAAGCCTTGGAGTGAATACGAGGCGAGGTGAGGAGTTTTACGAAAGGCTGTAACTGCTCAGGGAGTTTTTTGTTGTCCTCATCATCTGCAGGTAGGTTTATTTTTACATCTATGTGTGTTTTTTGTTTCAGAATATCCAGTATTGATTCATCATGAATATATTGGTTTTGGATATAGAGTGATGAGGTCGCCGAACGAAGTAGTGTTTCAATCTTATGTCTACAATCAATAGGGCATACCAAAAGATTGGGGTGAATATCATTGGATTGAAGAGTAAGTCATGATCGATCTTTATTAAAAATCATATGAAGGTTCGATATAATACGAGGATCATGAGTAATAATATAATGCTCTCTCTGGCGCTCAAAGGCTGAATGAGTAAGGTTTGCTGTTTGGATGATAGCCCGATAAGCTGAAATAAATACTTTGGCATGAACAAAATTGGTATGAAGTTTATCATCGTTTCTGACCTGTATTCACCACCCCATCGGAGATTGTGGATCATCAGGACCGTATTTATTATCTTCCAGTATCATGCGAACCGGAGTACCAGCTTTTGCTACCATTTTAATCAGTGATTTAGAATCATTATGAGTCAGATTATAAAGCCATATATCCAGATACTGGTTAGCTGAAGCAATTATCTTGGATCGTTTTCATCGACTATGGTCTGGCGAAATAAGCAATGTTCATGTTAGATCCTCGATATCTTGAATCGACCAAGAAATCTGTTCCGTAGAACGAAACAAGGTAGTTGATAGAGATCAAGAATGTCAGGATGTATTCATGCGTAATGAGAGTTTACCTGAAAGTGTTCATAAAAGCAAGAAAATGATACTTAATCATCAAATCATTAGTATTATAGATGTTTTGTGCATGGTATATCACAGAAAAATGAAAAACAATAAATCAATCAAGAATAATCTGACTTATACTATAGTAATATCCTATTAGAATACAAAGAAAAAGTGAGAAAAAAACTTGTTTTTGGTTGATATTTCATTACACTCATCTCTATGTCTTTATTCAAACGTATCATTCTTTCGTTATTTCCCGAACAGTTTCAATGAACAATTAACTCAATCGGAGTATTTTTGGGATTAATAAATACCAAATTGTTTTTTACCGTCATCAACAAGAGAATGGTAGAAAATCCTAAACTCAATCAATTTGATATTGGACTAGATACTGTTGAAACTAAGATTTGATTTGGGAATGAAGCTCATATCAAACCTAAAGATCTTGATCTCTATTTTTCCTATTGTGCAGCTGCCAATATGAATGGTCATAAATTTTATTCTATCACCACTATTGGTGCATTGAGTAGTATCGCCTTTTCACCCTATTTTATCAATGATTTTCCTAGAAATAAAAAATGAACAGACTACTATATGATTGTCTTAATTTGTATCAATATTGTTTCCTATCTCTTTGGTTCTAGAATCAAAGTCTTTCCTCCTCATATGAATGATAATGAGTCTTTTCATCGATGCATTGAAATATTTTTTACCACATATCGTTATCTTCTCCAAGCATATAGTGTAAAAGTTACCGATGCACAATTTGAGGCTCTCAAAAATAAATTATTGGTTCATATTGATGTATTTTTCAGCTTATATATGATCTATAAAAGGATCAATACACTATTGAAAACTAATCACTATGATGAAGATTTTCTTCAATGGATGTACAGCCAAGAAATTAAAAAAAATAAATCAAATCAAACAAAACTCAATGAGTTTATATCATGTTATCAAGAGTACAAGTATGAAAGCGCTTTTCGTGGTTTTGAAGATACTCTCTTGGATATTATTATGCCTGCAGAAATTATGATCAAACTGCTCTACAATCGAGAAGATGTGTTCTTGATCAGTGAACGCATCATTCCTGCTATATATAAACCAAGTAGCATTGAAAAACACTTAGCAAATACCATGACTCACAAAGATCAGTATGTGGACAAACTGTTGGAGTATATCATGGATCATAAACCACGAAAAGAATACTTTTTCCCGACGGTAAAAAAAATGGTAGTGGAGGCATTTCATGAAAATCGCTTTGGTGATGAAGAAGTTGAAGAATGGCTCTCAAGTATTTCCGATTGAAGCTCTCTGTTTACGATACCCCATCAACTTAAAAAAGAAGGAATGATGATGGATAGATTACTTAATTTTTATGTTGGTTTACTAGGGACATTTTGGATAGGCAGATGAGATTCATTGGAGCTCAGACTGTGTTATCCTGATATTTTTACCCATCATCAAGATTGGTCTTGATGAAGAGAGTCTATGAACTACTGTAATACCTATCTTCATACCCGAAACAAAAATGCCTTCTTTTATAAAACTATTTTTGACGGAGTAAGATCATGAAAACAAAGTTTTCTTATACCCTACACAGCTCAAGTCAAAGAAGTGTATAATTATGGCTATATTATAGAACAAATGCATCAATCTTCACTCGCTATCATCCTCCAAGACTTTCTTACCAATGATATCAAACTATCTATTCATCAAGCACCTATTATCAAACAATTTGAATTACTTCATGGTCAGACTATACAATCTGTGATTGAACTTAACCAAGTCAGTTTTATCGAACAGTATTATCATCACATAGAGTCTATACTTCATCATCCGGTTCTTGTTCAATCATGATTAAAGATTACTCATCCTGATGGCATAAAAAACCTTAAAGATCAAATCTACTCACTAGAATATCGAATCATTCGTGATATGATCTGATCACTTCCTCATCAGATTATCAAAGATACCTACAATGATGTTGTTATACTTCATATCGTAGCGACCCTCAAAGATACATTAGTTTGATTTCTTTTTTTGATGACAGCAACTCTAATGAAAGAAAAAGAAAAATGAACAGGTTATGAAATATCTAGCCTCATTCATGTCTATCTAAAAGACGTACTAATGCTATCAAATAGTATCATCAATGAGTTTGCTAAGGCGCTTCATATAGTATATGATCGTTATCATGAACTCGTTCAGACTCGAATGAAAATTGATGATAATCATTATTTTTTGGATGTCGGAGTTGATTGCTGGTGGATCTATCTAAAAAAAGAGTCATATCATATTGATCAACTTACAACTGAGGATATTCTACGATTCCGTGGCTATCTCAAACATATTACCTACTACAACAAAAGAACTATTATACCAAAGTTACACTAGAGATTATGACCCATACACCTTTCAATCTCATATCATCAAATCTCAAAACACTCTGTCGTATGACAAACGTACCCTGTATTTCTGACCAAACAGAATTATTTCTCCATAATATAGTTAATCTTATCAAACCTCAGTCAATACTAGAAATATGATCAGCTTATGGTTATAGTCTCATCTGTTTTGCACAGTGGATACAACCACGATGATGAGTAATACAATGATGTGAAAGAGCTTATCCAAACCATGTTCAACTATCTCATCTATTAAGACTTTCACAACTATATGGATTGACTAATCGATCATACTGGTATGGCAGCTTTTTGGATGCACCAATACATACACGAAAACAACAGCCTTACGATTTGGTTTTTGTAGATGCACAAAAATCAGATTATCCAGTATATATCAATCATCTCATAACCTATAATCTGATAAAAGAAAACGCCATCATAGTATGCGATGACGTTATCAAATATCACGAAAAAATGAATAACTTACCTGAATGTTTCCAACAACATTGATTATATTATCATACCTATCAGATCGATCATGATGATGGTATTATCGTAGCTTGCAAAGATACTACGATCGTAGAACAATACATAGACTCTATTTGATCTCAATGAGATAGCCAGTTAATTCAGTAGCAAGTTTGATATTGGATGCTGATTTACCTATGGCTTTGGATTTTTCACCTTCTGGCACTTTGACTTGCGCCTTTTTGCCTATAATTTGAACACTGGTAACCTTTGCTGGCTTGAGCGCATCAGCAACAAGTTTTTCTTCTCCACCATCTTCATCATACTCAATAATATCAATTTTTTCTCCATCAAGTAAGGTCAAAATCGTATTGATTCTTTGTCATTTCTGTCCGACAAATACTCATACAGGATCAATACGTTCATCACTAGTACTTACCACAATTTTGGTTCTTTTACCAGGAATTCTGACTATTTTATCAATAAACACCCTACCTTCCTCCAACTCAGGAATAACTTTTTTGAGTAAAGCTTCGATAAAATCACTTGATGATTGAGTAATATCAAGCGTAATAGCACTTCCATCTTTGGCAATCTTTTTGAGTAAAACAAATACTTCTTCTCAAATCGCATACAACTTTCCAGGAATTTGACCTGAAGGCATAAGCACTACCGCAGTATTATCTATGTCCAAAATAACAGTCTCACCTACTGATCTAAGAACTTTTGCTCTGAGAAGTTCTCATTGTCTATGAGAAAAGTTATCATAAAATTTTTCTTTTTCAATCTCTTTAATTCTTTGTTTAATAGTCTGAACAGCTGCCTGTGAAGCAATTCTAGAAAAATTAAGATCATCAGGAGTAATATTGATACCAAATTTGTGACCAACTTGCAAGTTAGGATTCATCTTTTGGGCATCATGTAAGGTAAGTTGTCTTGCATCATCTTCAACCTCTTCAACAACCTCCATTTCCTTGTACACTTGTATATCACCTTCAGCTCAAATCTTGATCAACAATTGAACTTTTTTGTCGTTAGAAACATAGTCTTTTTTGTAAGCTGTTTTGATACCGAGTTTGACGATATCCATCACGGTAGCAGGGTCTAACTTGTAATCTTTGGTCATCTCCAAGATGGCATCTTTCATTTTTTGTGGGTCTAGTTTCATGAGCAAGGGGAATAAAAAGTAAAATAAGTATCTTATATAGGTAAATTTTTTATTTTTTCTTCTAGTTTTGACATAATCTGATAGGTTGCTACTGCAATCGGTTTAGTTGTATCTCTGAGAGCGTATTCTACAGTAAGCTTATGTTTCTTTTTACATAAAATAATTCAAATAGATTCTCATTCATCATCTTTTCTTATTTGTTGATCCAATAAACTCAGGTAGAAATTCATTTTACCGATAAATTCGGGTTTAAATTCTTCTACTTTGAGTTCTATAGCAAACAATCTTTTGAGTCCTCTATGATAAAATAATAAATCTACGAAATAATCAGAATCGTCTAAAGTAAGTTTATACTGACTTCATATAAAACAAAAATCAGTTCCAAGTTCCAATAAGAATTGCTTAATGTGCTCAATAAGTGTTTTTTCTAATTGTTTTTCAGCAAATGGTTCTGATAATGACAAGAAGTTGAGAATATATTCGTCCTTAATAATAGTCTTGACCAAATCACTATCATCAGGTATTGTTAATCCAAAATTATTCGTTCATTGTTGTTTTGATATTGTATAAGCATTTCACTCTATTTGGTGTACCAAAACATTCCTCGATAATCATTGCTCAATAGTCAGCTTTATATAAAACTCCTTTTCTTCTATTGTCTTACACTTGTCCATAATGACGATGTTTTGTCCTCGTGGTAATTGTGCAACAAGTTGTTGCACTATTGGAAAATCAACATATTGCTCATAAAAATTAAGCATATATTTGAGATTTCTCACTCCATAGCCACTTTTATCACCAAATTCTTGTGTTAAATCTTGAGATAGTTGTTCAATTACCTTAGTTCACCATCACTCTATCTGTTGTTGTTCATAAATGATTTTTCAAATTGAAAAATAAGTCTCAATCAATTGAGTATTTACTTTACGATAGGCAAAAATCTGAGACTGTTTGATGGTCTGTTTGATGTGAGAAAGGAAATGATGATAACTGGAAAGCATCAAAGAATAATAAACACATAACTATAATCTGAACTCTATCGTAAAACACTACTATAAACATCTTTTATAAAAAGATCCCCTTTATAGAAAAGATCCCGCACAGGTGCGGGATCATCTCGGTAAAACTCTATACCTAGTATAATCAGGTTGATCCAAAATGCAAGAGGAAAAAAAATAAGTAAAAAATAAGTAAAAAACAAAAATATTACAAATAAGAGATACAATCTTTATAACCATTACATGTTTATGGGTTTATTATTGCAATAACTTTCATATACAAAAAATTCTAACGGAGTAGTAGGATTTTGTTGCTTATATTTTATTTCATTTTCTAACTGTCTCCTATTAAAATTTAAATGCTTAAAAAGTACTTTAAATGTCTCTTTGTATTTATCAATATTTTCACTTATTATCGACATATTTTTACTCTCTAATATCTCCACAAATTTGTTTTGTAGAGTATAATAATCTAGAGCTCCATCATTCGAGGGGGAAGCCAATAGAGTATCATCTATAGCCCACGTAATATTTTTTATATTTTTGTCGTCGCTCTTTTGATGAGTTTTCCAATTGGACAGTAGAGTATTTTGCAAATCAACAATTATAGAATGTTGACTTTCGCTAAGAACTTTTTTAAAAAAATAAAATCAAGCACTACTTCAAAATCTATTATAATGCTTTAAAAATTCACTATCAGATAATTTATGTGCAAATTCTGTCATACATACTTCTTGTTGCTCAGGAGTCATGATTAGATACATAGTACTAAGAGAACATATAAAAGAAAAGGGAGTATTTGAGAAAAATTATCTTATCTATAACTATAATATAACTATTATCAAGTACTACTATGAGCTAAGACATAATATATAGCTATAAGATGGATAAAAAAACACTTGACTTTTTATATAATAAATCTATTTATCATATTGTTGTAGTTCATTACCATTTCAAGTATCAAATAACTGAAGTGTTTTTGACTATAAACTAAAATAGTCACCAATTAAAATTTTAAAATATATGAACAAAAAGAATTTTTTTAACGTCAAACTCATTGATTCAAATATAGAGTTTGTAATTGTAACATGGGAAAATAGTATAGATGAACTTGCTTTCTTGTTTTCACTGCGACAAACAATGACAGTTGAAGTAGAAAAAATCATATTAAAAGAAAATCAATCCGAACCAGATATTATTGATTTACTTGTTTATGATGACAGATTTTTTGTAACTATAGATACGATTAAGCAATTTTGTCAGACCATTAACTTCTTTCATATTAGTAGACCTCTTCTTTCTATAAGTGAATTGAGGAGAGATTATCAGTAAAAGAGAGAAGCCGAACGCTCTAAAGGTAAGGCATCAAAAATAAAAAATTAAAGAAATGACAGTAAAATCATTGCTAACCTACATGGTTGGTTTAAAATTCGCTTTTCTTCTGATTATTTTTTCAATGATGAATAAGAGTACTACTAAGATAATGTTCTTTACATTTATCAGTGTAGTATTGCTTTCATTAACTTATATCATCATAAGAAACAAATGGAGTTATCCAGCTGTACGATATGGTATTTGTGCTGCACTTCTTGGTAGTGCTGTAGGGATTATAGAGAATTGGCTATATAATCAGCTACAATTATCAATTATTCCACTTTGCATATTAGGAATACTAATAGGAGAAGCAACTTATCTTATCAATGTAAAACAAAACAGGGAAAACGAAAACTGTATAGAGTAGTCAATCACAAAATAAAATTTAAAGAAATGAATAGTTTATTAAAAAAAGCTTTTGATGTAGAAGCTTTTCAAAAAATCAAAACAAAAATAGATAGTGACATCACACTATCTCAGGCGTATACTCTGTCTCATGAGTTAAAAGGTATAAAGAGAGAGCACGAGCATCCTTGGTTTAATTTCTGTGCCTTCTTTTTATTGGGAATTGCTTTACTATTTATGTTACGCATTTTGTTCTTTATATTTCCTATTACAATACAAAGCATTGTGTTGGGGATTCTTTTCTCTGTACTCATTATATTTGCAATGTTTGTGTCGCTATATACTATAAAAAATTACTTCGTGTATAAAAAACATTACCATCAAGAATATACTGATGTTAGTGAAAAACTACAACAAAAGATAAAAGAAATAAATGCAAAAGACGATGCAGAAAGATTTGTATTGGATTTGTTCCTTCAAAAGAGAGGAAGTCATCTTTTGAAAGTTGTTGAACAAGAAATAGACAAAGAAATAGACATAGAAGACCACATCAAAGAAAGATTACTTCAAGAATTAAGAGAGGTATTCTTGATAGAGAATAATGACTGATACTTGAAATGACCAATTCCTAGGTACTCCTATTGGGATTGGTGAACTATTATGAATCATCAATCCCATAGGAAATCCTAGTGGGATTTTCTTTTTATGAAAAACTAATCATCTCTGGAGGAGAGTGTCTGCCTTTGGTAGATAAACTTGGGGGTGAGGATAAAATCCGTTCATACGGGAAAACCATACAGTTACCTATAACACCTGTTTTTTACACCCTTCGTGTTTGGAGGTAATATAAGAGATAAGTTGTTGGTCGTGAGTAATGAATAAGATGGTATGACCACGTTTATGAAGGTCAATCATAGTGTCGGCCACTATCAAACTATTGTCTCGATCCAAGTTTCCTGTTGGTTCATCAGCAATAATAAATTCAGGTTGTGAAACTAGACTTCTAGCAATACTGACTCTTTGTTTTTCGCCTCCGGACAATGTCTGACACGTCAGATGTTTTTTTTCAGATAGTCAGACAGTTTTCAGAATATCTTCAATAAATTCATAACGATCAAGAGGATCGCTATTATCGATAATCAGAGGATACGTTACATTGTCCCATACTGACATAGTATCAAGTAGTTTATAGTCTTGAAAGATAACGCCCATTTTTCTTCTATATGCTTGAACCTCGGATGGAGTAAATCTTGCAATATCTTCTTTGTGGTAAAAAATCGTCTTGGTTGGTGGGATGAGTTGTCTGAGAAGAAATTTCACCAGAGTTGTTTTACCCGATCATGATTTACCTATCAAAAAAGTAAAATCACCTTGATCCAGCGTAAAATCAAATCAATCAAAAATAGACTGATCCTCTAATCCAGGATAAGACCATGATAAATTATGTATTTCAATCAAATGAGACATAACACCAAAAGGGAATATAAAAAAATGAAAAATGATATCTTATAGTAGTGATTATCAATCATATTTTCAACTCTCTGGTCAGATTATCAGATATTCTGATTGACAAAACCAAAAACATCTTCTCATCACAAGAAGATGTCTAAGGTATTTATAAAAATACTATACCAACAAGTACAAAACTAATTCCCTTAGTTATTAGTAGTTATACCCCTATATACAAGTCCTGCTACGATTCATCCGAGAAGTTGTCAGACAAGATGTTGCCAAATCATAGAAGTCGCAAAAAGTCCATCAAACCATGAACCAATCACTACTGCTGGGTTAAATCCTCATCCAGAGATTGAACCAACAGTCACAGCTCATACAAAGACGATGAAGCCGATAGCCCATCCATAGAAACTATTTCCTTCATTTGCTTTAGTTGCTGCTACATTGTGAACAACCCAAACCAATGCAAAAGTATACAAAAACTCCACCACAATAACCTTGAGAGCACTTGGGTCCAAAGTAACAGTAGTAAGTTTTCCTCAGATAATCCATGCAACCAATAAACCAGCGATAATTGCTCCTACAAGTTGACTAATCCAATAAGGAATTACTTGTGACCATGAAAGTTTACCACTTGTAGCCAATCCTAACGTAACTGCTGGATTGTAGTGAGCTCCAGAGATGTGTCCACCAGCGTACACCAACACTGCTAATGCGGTACCTACAACCAATGCTGTCATAGCTCCACCAAATTTGACCGCCAAACCGATAGAAAGTACAAAAAAGAACGTACCAATAGCTTCACCAAGATACTTTTTCATGAATGAAAACAAAAAAATAAATAAAGAATAAAGGAATAAAGACCTTTGCCATAGACGAATGTACTTTGGGGATTAAAATACAAGGAGTTTACGAGTTAGACGCCCAAAAAGAAGATGATATAATCAGAAAAATAATATGTTACTATTGCTATAATTACAAATGATAGTATCATAATGGGGACCAATGGAAGTTCATATGATGTTTGATCTATTTTTTTCTTAGATACTATGGTTATGAGCATCACACATAAAATACCCGCTATACTAGTAATAGCCAGATAAAGTACCGACCACAAAAACCAACCAAGAGAAGAAACACTGCTCATACCCAGCAAACTATAGTCTCATGCACTATCACCATAAGATAATAGCACAAAAGGACTCAATAAACCAATAATCATACTTACCAGTACATCTCCAAATCATAAACCCTGTCTTCGTTCACCATAGAGTATTTTTGCAGTACATAATCATATAACCCAAGCCATAAACCAAACTCACGTCATATTTATCAGAGGGATAAACCATTCATATACATCAAAGAGATTGTAATCCAATAGCATAATTCATGCCACCATCATTCATCGCCATCCAAGATGTATTTCACGACGAACACTATCTGTCACACCAAGAATAATCATACCTATTAGTATAAATATAACCACCATTCACACTCATAGTTCATATATTCACATAGTCATAAACCACCACATACCTACTACACCCAATACACCAGAAAAAAACTCAACTCATAGATAACTCACATCCAGTTTATAATGACACGTACGACATTGCGCACCCAATACTATATAAGAGATAATCGGAATCATCTCATACCATCTCAACTGGCGGCCACAACCATCACATATCGACCTGTCAGACAGACGTCCAATATGTCCATGATGAACGATCCACAAAATCCATGATCATATACACGATCAGAAAATGAAAGCGATAATAAGTAAAATAATATACATACAATAACTAATATCAATTAAGTATCAAAAGAGAACTATTATTTTGGTAAATACCGATGATATAACTAGCGAACTATTGGGAATCAAAAAAAATGAGTAGTTTGCTCAAAAAATCTTTTTACTGTTTGTCGTGTGGTCATTTTCATAATAATGAGTATAACATTAATGAGTAAATAAGTATTTTTATTAAACACACTTAATATTATTAAAAATACAAATATTTTATTAAGTACACTTAATAAAATATTCAAACAAGTATAATTCCTCTACTCCTTTATGTTTATCATCATCCCTCGAGGAACAAAGAAAAGATAATTGACCATACTGTCCTCAAATACATGAAGAAATAATCCTCCTATCAAGAGTCATCCGAATCCCACAAGAAACCAACGATGATAGATACTCATACTGATCGCACGAAGTCGAGTAATCCAAAAAACGATGAAACAAATCAGTCAGCCTATCCCATAATCAAGTAAGAGTTGAAGGTAGTAGTTTTCAGGTAGTAGTGATCCATTTCGATGTACACCCGGACCACTCGATCATAACCCATATCACCATGGATTGTCCCAAATACGAGCAAGCGCTTGAATTCACTGAAAAAAGTGATGATAGGTAGACTCTCGTTTTATGTATGTCACCCAACCAACAAGAGATAAAACAGTTACCATAACAACTCATATACCAATCCAAAATAGTATGTTTTTCCTAGTTCACTGTCTACTGTGAAGTAGTTTAGGTGATCCTCAAGAATTTCATACAAACAATAAATTGAGGATTCACTCTCCCAACCACGACACCAAGATCAATCTACCAATATTGATCACCCCAAATACTCCTAATCATACCCTAGCAAACCATTGTTTTATGGTGGTACGATACGTCCATGATCGTAAAATAGGCGTCATAGATACCAACCAAAAGGCAAAATTATTGGGTCCCGAAAAGAGCCCCGAATATCTTATTATTCAGTCATGCTTAGTAAGATAATACAAGGGTGGAGCAACTCATGGCTTATACACATCAAGCGGTCCAAATCATAAGCTCATCCATAGATCTGGGAAAATTATCTTGGAGCCCTGAACAATACATCATCATAAGAGAACAATCCATGCTCACGTCACTAACCTCGACATCCATAATTTCTGTATGTTTTCTTTTTTTTCTGAATTCATATCACTATAAGCTGACCAGATAACATGACCTACAAGTCATGCTGATCGTACCACGACTAACACATACCAACCATATTTGAGTCATACCATTGTATTGGTTATCCATGTATGAATATCTGTCACACGATACCACGTCACCACAATACCAAGTATAGCCATAATAATCAAGAAAATCCATGACCACAATGTTTGACGGATATACACCAATGATTGACGTGGATTAACAATAAATGCTATAAGCACTATGGCACATCGAATAATATCTTTGGAGAATGAAACAATCATTTGATGACGACCATCAAACAATCAATAGACAATTATTGTGTGTAGTAAAAAATAACCTGCTACCAAACAGAGAAATCAACCAACAAACCAAGTAAGTATACTGCTACGAAATTTATTATCCATACTCTAATACATAATGATTCTATCAACGCTTTCAATCAGATTATCATGAATTTTTATTCAAGGCATAAAGCTCTTGATGAATTTTTTGTTCCCTATTGAATGTTTAGGTTGTTGAAAACCATGAACTCACCTGTGTGCCCAATGTCTCCATCAATGTTATGGTCATGCTGAACTCTGTCCACTATGTCATACCCCTAGTCCCTGATATATATGTTGCATCAAATGTAATTATGAAATCAACGTTTGATATCATGGTATTATAGTAGGTTTTATCTATCAAGATCTCATAAAACGTGCTATTATTCAACTCAAATACCATCATAAACGACAACTAAGTGAAATACTCTGAGATAAAGTAGCGTTATTGGCACAAACTCATCCATTATTGTGATGATTGATAATCTGATCACCATCATCTATAGCACTATCCTACATTCCATCACATCGAACGAGAAAGTACTTCCAAAAGGGTTATAATCAATCAGAATTACTTGCTCAAATAGTAGGTAAGAAACTATGAATTACAATCATTCAACCAATCAAAAAAACGCGTATGACTCGTAGACAAACAGGATTGGATAGAAAACGTAGACTATCAAATCTTATTGATGCTTTTAGTCCTCTATGAGGTCATAATCAAACAATCAATGATTCCATTAAACATATTATCATAGTAGATGATATTGTAACCACCTGATCAAGTATTAACCATGTCGCCAAGGCAATTAAGTCAGTGTATCCTACTATTACTATATGGTGATTAGTTGTTGCTAGAAACGGATAGTGAATGACACTCTGGTATATATTAGGAAGCTGGGAAAAACCCCCAATTCATGAAAAACTACCTATAATATTAAACCCCTTGATCTTGTATTATCCACATTCGACGAGCTTCCTGAGGATATCTCTTCCATTTACCAAAACAATAGTTCTCTTTTGATACGTAATTGGTATTACTTATTTCCCAAGGTTCCATAACAACACAAGTACATACAAACAACACCTTGTATCACAGATAAAAATAAGTATCAGTATATCATTTATTTATCACATATTCAATCATTATGATCAAAACTATCATACGTACTCTCATTACTCTTTGATGAGTGGGCGTTATAGCGTATCTCGTGTATCACTGGATACAAGGAAGTATCAACTTTGCCTATATAGGAAGTTTGGTGCCTGTATTTGGGGTAATTCTCCTATTAATCATTGTTTTTCTTATGGGTAAATCTCGACATACGTCATGATCCAAAAATAAGCGAATCATGGTTGTATGAGCTCTTATACTCACAGGTATGACTCACTATGGTTTAACAGATACAGCGTATTTTTGGGGTTGAGATATCACCAAAGTACGAGCTATGATTGTATTTTTTGCATCACTCTTTGGGTTGTTTTCATGATCAAAAACTGAAATAATCAAAGGAGAATACTCAAAAAAAACTCAAATTATCGAAGTATAAAAACACCATGCACATCGTAATCGTAATAGACTCCAATCGAGCGTTTCTCAAGCAATGTATGGTGATGCTCTATGGATTATGTACTCATCATACCAATCCATGGATACTTCATATCATACATACTCCAGAAGCCAAAGATATCTTTACTACCAAATGGGAACTTCTCTCACATTTTGTAGGAACGACACAAGTGACTCTCCAGTATTATGAGGTCAATTTTCAGCGTATTCAAGATCTTTGATTACACACATACAATGATCTACCACTAACTACCTATTTTAGACTTCTCATACCTGCTTTATTGGATCCATCAATCAATCGTTGTATCTATATGGATGGTGATATGCTTGTGAGAGGATCCATTGATACATTATGGAATCTACCTATGAGCGATGACCAATGGATTGCTGGTGTAATGACTAATGTACTGACGAGCTATATGGCCAATATTCATGCTACCCAATACATCAATGCGGGCATGATCGTAATCAATCTCAATGCATGGAGGACTCATTATTTAGGGAATCAGATTATCGAGTTTATAGCACAACATCCACAATGACTAGAGTGATCTCAGAACATCATGGGTGATCAATGTTGAATAAATGCACTATGTCAATGACATATTCTACCCGTTGATCCCCTATGGAATGCAACACCGTTGTGGCGAAATCCTGATTATATAGATAATAATGAAATCAGAAAAATAGTATGATATTCAGATATTCAGATAAGACAAGCGCAACAACAACCTACTATTATACATTTTGCTTGATCCAAAAAACCAGCCTCATGGATGAGTTTTCATCCCTGGAAGTTGGAATACTATCGCATGTTGTTTGCAACAGGATTGATCGACTGAACTGATTTCATAAAAGCAATGATTCATATCATAACATATCCTCTTCGTATCGATCGACCAATATATCAAGGTTTACAACAAATCAGGCGTTTTATCTATCATCAATCCAGTCAATCAAAAAAAGAGGTCTTGAAAAGTACGTACTATCAAACATAGTTTTAGCTTTCATTTTGTTTTTTTATCTCATGTTTAACTCACTATCATCATCAGAACAACGTATTATGTTGGATTATCTTATTATTATCCAAGAGCTTTTTCGTCGTTATGGGTCCAAACTTCATGATCAATCTATTCGTACGCACATCAACCACGCCAGTCCTGAAATCAATCAGATTATCGATTTTGTAGTTCATCATTGAGGATTTGACCATGTTGGACAATGGATTACAGAATTAACATTATTGTTACCAGAGAGTATTCAGACTATCAAGAATCCAAACAATCAAATCGGAGTCAAGATTATTTCTACTCATGGTAAACAGTATATGAGAACCTTGACCAAAGATCTTGATACACTTATTCATTCAACATAATACTTATAGATCATGATACAAAAGCTCATATACATGCTTATAGGAATTAGTAGTATCACATTGTGGTTTGAACTATTAGGAGTTATTAATGGTATCAATCCTTTTATTATGTGATTAATGGTTTTTGTATGAATCACACGATGGTCGATCAAATATACATGAAATCAGTGAACTAAAAAGCAACTCATAGTAGGGTGAATACTTGTGCTATTAACAACAATCATTCATATCATTATCTACAATCGATATGTATGATTATGATGGTTATTATTTTTAATCACCATCAACCTTTCTCTGTACTGGATGAAGGAGTATAACCAAACCAATACACAACCTCGTCTATGGTATTTATTGGTCGTAGGATCAGTCTCTATTACCTACTATCTGAGTTTTTCCTTGGCAAGCATTATTGTATGATCAAACACTAAATTAGATCTACGTTGTGATCAGCTCTATCACTATTACCATCAAATAAACACTATCAAATGATTGATATATACCAAAGATCAACAAGCAAGTAATCACCATCCATTATCAAAAACTCAACACATCAATGAGCGTATTGCTCACGCCCTCAAAGAAACACCTTGATTGAATACATTGTATCATCAATTCAAAAGCTATCAAGTCAACCTGCTCTCAGGTATAAAAGACCAACAAGCAATTAATCAAGAAATCTGTCATTTGGTTATTACAAGAATTCATGAACTTTACAATTCATCAAGTGTCAAACGAGGTGTAATTCTTATCATATGATTGTTTCTTACTCCATTTTTGGTCATACTGATGTATATCTATACTATGATAGCTTATATTATACTACATCTCATGATACGCTATAAATGAATCTCACTACACACCGAACAAGTAAACAAGAAAACATTTATCTAATAGCGATCATCATAGTTGCAATGACAAAAGATATCATTATAATCTGATAGTAGTCATATTTATTTCACTCCCTATAAAATATGAAAAAAATAATCATTTCTTTACTAGTAGTGTGATCGATCCGATATGGGTCTATGAGTCTTTTTCAGAATATCTCTTATGGTGCTGATTTTCAATTGGTGCCAGCAGTCGATGATAGTCAAACTCAACAATTGGATCAAGCAACCAAAAACCTCACTGAACTCAAACCAGGTGAAAACTTTTGGGATAAATATAATCAAGAACAAGCAAAAATAGCTGGGAATAAAAAAGTTAGTCAACTCGCAGCGTGTGTGAGGACTGGTATTTGTGGACGAGAGGTGATCTTGGATCTGTGAGTTTATATTTTGAGATTTATCATGCAATTAGCTCTTGTTATTGGCGCTCTCATGATTATTAAGTCATGATATGAGTATGCTATGACTGCTTTTGGTGTCAAAGATTGAGAAAAAAACTTTCACAGTTCAATCAAAAACGCTCTCATTGGACTCTTTGTAATATCCATTAGTTACACCATTATCAAACTCCTACAAATGGCATTTTTGAATTAGGGAAGCTGGGAAAACTCTCGATTCATGAAAAGCCACCTATAATATCAAATCCTTTGGTCTTGTAAAATCCACATTCGACGAGCTTCCCGAGGATATTTATCCCGAGACTTCGGGACCTCTTCCATGTCGTACCAAAACAATAGTTCTCTTTTGATACGTAATTGGTATTACTTATTTCCCAAGGTTCCTTATAGCTGTATTACATCAATATATCCCCACTCTCTTAGTTTTTTAAAACATCCTCATGTTTCATCTGATCACTGGTTCGCTTCAATATTACGATGGTCTTTCCTATATTGTCACACCTCACTATGGTATTCAAGTAAACTATACTGGTAAACAACCACAAGGAACCTACTTTCTGCATCCACATATTGATGATAATCTGAAAACCATTCACTACTATGCACGAGATACCGCCCTTGCCAAAAAAACCTTTGAACAGGTGCTCAAAATAAGCTGAATATGACCAAAAACAGCTTTTCATATAGCAAATCTCGATATCAAAGATCTACAAGGTGCTATTGAATCTATGAATGTCTCATTTTTCCAAAAAGTTCCTGGAGTTGGTCCAAAAACCGCCAAAAGACTCATTATCGAACTCAAGTCAGCGCTTAAACCCGAAGAACTAACTTCGATATGAGGGGACGCCAAAATCATCAAAACAATCGTTTCTCATTTCAAGACACTTTGATACGACTCTGATCATATAAGAAATACTCTCAGTTCATACCCCTATCCTCTTACCAAAGACTCTCTCAATGATGCAGTAAAATGGCTTGTAGGAAAGATATAGTTTTATAACTAGGATATTACATGCGTTTTTGAACGAGGAAGAGACCACATTTGTTATTCTGATTGCTGAGCGTGTCCACGAACCTTTCGTCACCTCACACCCCAAAAAGAAACCGCAGTATATACGTGGTAATTTCTTTCGAAACAGTAACTATGTATGATAAGCGGCGGCTGCGTCGAGATTTTTTTTCTACACTTGACTGCTTCAAGAGGTATTTTCTGATCCTGAATAATCAAAGGGTCGAAT
>DAOQQF010000012.1:0-25526 GCA_035333525.1 Candidatus Absconditabacterales bacterium
AATAATTCTCTTTTGATACGTAATTGGTATTACTTATTTCCCCAGGTTCCTTAACGGTTAATTGAAAAAATTTACTATAAAAAAACTCAGCTTTCAAACCATTGAAAACCAAGCTATTTTAGAGGGTTTATGCAATATTTTCAATACGAGATATCCAATATGGGTCGATCGACGGGAATCGAACCCGCGACACGAGGAACCACAACCCTCTGCTCTGCCAACTGAGCTACGACCGACATAAATATTTTTGATATCAAATAAAACACCGATAAATAATAATTTTTTGATATACTAATACAAGAGTTTTTTTGAGAATTAATAAATATATGGCTCAGAAAGCCTATTATAAAATATTCCATACTCATTGATTGACAGTTCCCCAAAAGATGTTTTTTTATACGATAGAGAAACATATCCATGCTATAACATATTTCGATATTTCAAGGAAATAACAAATATAATATCTTCTATGTCAAGATGTGATCATCTTGAAAGAGTCATCAATTTTTGTTATATAAGGGGTGTTCAAAAGATGTGCTCGTATGTACAGAGTCAGCTTATCTTTGCTTTTTTTATTCATTAAAAGAACATAATCTCATGGCAGTATTAGGAAAAAAGAAAGTGACCGACGGTATCAAACTTAGTGGTAAATCATCAGTATTTTATGATCTCTATGTCCAACAAAAAAGAGCTATTTGGTTCCCGGAAGAGATACAAGTGAGTCAAGATCTGGTCGATCGAAATTCTATGGGCTCCAAAGAAAAAACCTTATTTGAAAACCTTGTATGATACTTTGTAACATCAGAATTATTGGTACAAAATGTACTTGGTGAGTCATTTTATCCCTATATTATCGACCCAAGGGTAAAACAAGCTATGACCATTCAGATGTTTATGGAAGATATTCATAGCGATTTCTTTGAAATTATACTCAATACGTTCCAGATGGATAGGAACAAAGCATACAATATGACCTCTACTCATCCATTATTATTAAAAAAACAAGAACGAGTAGCTCAAGCAGCCAATAATATTAGTATCTCAGCATGATGAGCAGTTGATCCAGATAGCACTGATGGTAAAAAAGCAATATTACATGCTATACTCTTGAGTTCTATTATCCAAGAATGAATCTTCTTTTATAGTGCATTTGCTCTTTTCTTGGCTTTTAGAGAGATGTGAAAAATGACAAATGTATCAAATGGTATTGACTTAGTACTTATTGATGAGAGTTTTCACTTGAAATTATGAATGGAACTTATATTAGCTATTCTTGAAGAGTCACCAGAGATAGCTCAAGATATAGAGTTTGTCAATCATATTAGGCAAACTATTGTTGATTGTACAGAACTTGAATTGGAGTTCGTCAAAGAACAATTTGCTGGAAATACCATCAATGGATTGAGTTATGCTGAGATGGAACAATATCTCAAATATATTACTGACAGAAGATTGGAAGAACTTGGTTTGGGGGCTCACTATCAAATTCCAGATAATCCACTCAGATTCCTCAAAAAACAAGATCTCACCACACTCCAAAACTTCTTTGAAACCACACCAATCAATTATACGAATTTTTAGATTATATTCTTTTTTTGTATCATGATACAATTTTGATCTTACAAGAACTACCAAAAGTGATTGCTATCATATAGTCAAACATGAAATATTCTTGATTTTGATGTAGTATGATTTTATCAAGATATGATCGAAAAATATGGTATCCAAGAATTCTTCAAAAAAGATGATAAGATAAACTGACCATCAATGCATATTATAGATGAAATAAATTTTGTACTTCCAGATCAATTCCCAAAAATAGATATGATATATGATAGTAGTGTTTGAAGACAGTATCTCAACCACGCTCAGAGTATCAAAACATACTTTGAGGAACTAACAAAAAAAGCAGACTATCAAGAAAGAAAAGAACAATGGGAAGAAAACAATACAATGTTTAAGCGAGTATGATTGGATTATGTTATCTGAACATTGAAAGTCTATAGAGATAATCTTACTATCAAAATCCAAGAACTTGAACAACAAGAACAAACTCATATAGCTATCCAAGAAGAAAGTAAAAAATATAGTCGCAATATATGAAATATCTTTTCTCATACTTCATAAAAAAATCTCTTACTAACTTTAGTTGTATAAATCTTACTTCTTATGAATACTACCAAGACTACCAATCTTATCCCTGCCTATCAACTGTGAGAGCAATGAACTATAGATATAAATGATATCTATGCTCGAGGATCGCTTTCTATTCAGTGAGAAAATAGTGAACTAACTATTCCACCTCTGTTTGAAGAAACATCCATCAAGTTTATCTCCAATTGAACGACTACTTTCGCATGAGAGTTATATACTGTCTTTGAAAAAACATCTACTATCAAAAATCCTTCCTCCAATAATCATGAAAAAAGACTACAAGTCTATGTCAAAACAAGTGAGATATCTAATGTTTTGAAAGCTATCTCTTTATAAATAGATGCTCGTCTCAGTCTATCTTTTATTATTAGTCTTATGTCCAAAAAAATCAATCAAAAACCAGGAAGTATCGAGTTGATCTGCTGATCAATGTTTAGCGGCAAGACCGAAGAATTTATTCGTAGAGTAAAAAGAGCAGTGATCGCGAAACAAAAAATACTTTTGTTTAAACCCAAAAAAGATGATAGATACGAAGCAAATCATATTATATCTCATGAAGGAAGAAAAATAGAATCGATTGTAGTTGGTAAGACGAGCGATATCGTTGATAAGCTGAAAGATGTAACCTATGATGTAGTAGGTATTGATGAGGTACAGTTTTTTGATCAGCATATTGTGAACTTATGCAATAAACTTGCTGATGAATGAACGAGGGTCATCCTTGCGGGATTGGATTTGGACTATACGGGGAAACCTTTTGGTCCTGTCCCAAGTCTTATGGCTATTGCCGATGAGGTAGAAAAACTTCATGCTATTTGTACCCAATGTGGTGCTAATGCTCATTATAGTTATCGCATGTGCCCTGTAGACAAACAAGTTTTGGTAGCATGAGCTGATTGCTATATGGCACTGTGTAGAAAGTGTTACTGTGAAAAATAAAATAAAAATAAAATAGACATCAAAAATAAGAAAAAATAAGAGATACTATTATATTCGCATTCAAATAAACATGAAAACAGGTACTAATTATATGGAAGCATACAACTCCGAATCGTATATTTATCCTATAGATGAAGAAGTTGGTCTTTGTTGTCATAATAAAAGAGAAGATACTTGCACACTATGCGCTCCTCATCTTGTATCATATAAGGACAAGAAATGATTATCAGTCCAAGAATCTATTATATCTAATCATTTTCATAATAAAAGTACTAATAATAACAATAGAGTGATTAGGGATAATAAAACGCCTTTCTCCAATGCGAGTACAAGAATATATGGTCTATTGATAAAATATTGATTTATATGATCTAATGGAAAATGTATTTTACATACTAAAGATGAATTATGTAGCAACTTGGAAAATAAATTCAATTATACCACAAAAGAAAAGATACCAAACACAATTACGATAAAACATCACAAAGATTCCGCCAAATGTGTTATAAATAGAGTAATAAAAGAATGATCAAATGAAATATTGTATACACTCAAAACAGTATTTCCTAGAAAGCAATGGCAAATATATCAATCAACAATAAAACAAAATAAGTAAATATAGTCAATATCTGTCTACTTTATACTTTATCTAAATATTATCTATGTCCAAAACTGTAATCCATCGTGATGGTCGTATTGAACCATTTCAAACTGAGAAAATCATTGATGCTATCAAATACCTTTTTGAAGGCAATAAGATCGTTGATCCATTTATGATGATGTTCAAGGTGATCAAAAATTTTGAGCTCAAACTTCCTGATCAGGTTAGTACGGTAGAGATCGATCAACTCTTGCTCAAATCATTGGAAGGACTTATCCCTGAAGATCCTGACTATGATGCACTTGCAACCAAACAAATAAACAAAATGATTGAAAAGACTGTTAATCATAAATTTCAATCATTTGCTGAGTATGTACACTATGGGATTGAACAACAACTCTTGGATCCTAGACTCGCAGACTATGATTTGGGAACACTTGAATTGAGTATGGACTACACAAGAGATAACTTATGGACTTATTTTGGGCTTGATACAGTCAAACATAGATACTTAGTAAGAGATTACGACAAGACTATCCTCGAAAAGCCACAACGAATGCGGATGAGGGTTGCTATGTGATTGAGTTACAATGAACCAGACCCAGCAGCATTTACACTCAAAATATATGATAAGCTGAGCCAATTCAAATATCTTCATGCTACCCCAACTCTTATGAATTCTGGTACGAAGTTTCATCAGCTTATATCATGTTTTATATGAGTAGTGGAAGATGATTTGGTAAATATTATGGACAAAGCCAAAGAGTCAGCGCTGTATGTTAAATATACAGGTTGAGTCGCTATGTCAGTGACTAAACTTAGAGCATTGGGTTCACCTATCAAATCAATCAATACCGGATCATGTGGACCAATACCGTTTATCAAAATATTTGATACAACGATCAACTCAGTAGTTGTATGAGGCAAAAGAGCGGCAAATATTGTGGTGTATATGGAACCACGACATCGCAATATTCATGATTTTCTTGATCTCAAAGAAACCAATGGAAATGATGCTGTCAGAGCTCGTAAAATCAATACTGCATTATGGATTCCTGATTTGTTTATGAAGCAAGTAGAAATCAATGGTGATTGGTACTTATTTGATCCACATGAAGCAAAAGGTCTGGATGAATCATGGGGAGATGAATTTGAAAAACTCTATCGACAGTATGTAGACCAAACTCAAACTGGTGAGATCAAAATTCGAGAAAAAGTCAAAGCTCAAGACCTTTATAATGATATCTTGGTGAGGGCTGCCAAAACAGGTAACTACTGGATCAACTTCAAAGATGCACACAATAGAGCAAATCAAGCAAAACCGTATGCTATGATTCATAGTACCAATATGTGTACTGAAATTAGTATTGCTAATAGACCTGATGCTACAGCAACATGTACGCTTGCATCCATCAATTTGAGTAAGTTTGTCAAGAAACCAGAATTATGAGTGACTATTTCAGAGTTAACCTTTGAAGAAAAGGTAAAACTGGTAGATCGGGAAGAACTCGAAGAAACAACAAAAATAGCTATTCAAGCATTGGATAATGTTATTGATATCAATTACTTCCCTACACCAGAATCCGAAAAAAGTTCATTTGATCTCAGACCATTGGGTCTAGGTATTATGGGATTGGGTGACATGTTTATCCAATTACATATACCATACGATTCACCAGAGGCGGTCAGATTATCAGATATGTTGTGAGCATGTATGTACGAACATGCATTGGCTACTAGTCAACGTCTTGCACAAGAAAGAGGGGCATTTCGTGATTATCATGAAGGTTATGGTTACTCACCTAGAAGAAATATCCTCCTACTAAGTATTGCTCCTACAGCAAGTATTAGCAATATTGCTGGCACATCCTCATGTATTGAACCATACTATGCAAACGTTTACAGTAGAGAAACAACCTCTGGTAAATTTACTATCGTAGTAAAACAACTGATCGATGATCTCAAGGCTCATGGGTTATGGAATGAATCAATCAAAAACAAGATCGTAGCTCATGCAGGAAGTGTTATGCATATACCTGAACTTGATGGTATTATCGACACACAAGTTTACAAAACAGTTTATGAGTCGGACCCATTGGCTCAAATAGATATAGCAGCAGCGCGACAAAAACATATTGATCAAGCTATTTCACGCAATATCTATGCTGCAGAATCTCGAAGAGATAGACTTGCTGATGTTTATATGTATGCTTGGAAACAAGGTCTTAAATCAACCTACTACTGTTTTATCGAAAAAACAATCAAAGGAGAAAAGTACACTCAAGATGTCAATAAAAGAGGTGAGAGGCGTGGTTTTGGATCATTAGTATGAACAGCTGCAGCCATCTGATCCGAAGAAACACTCACATCTTCTACTGAAACCAAAACAAGATGATTTGGAGCTCTCACAACCAAACAAGTAGATATCGGTTCAGAAGAAGTAGTCTATGATGGTTTGACCAAGCATGAAATAGAAGATAAGCTGAGAGCAGAAAAAGGCGATGAATATGTTGATAAACTCATCTCATGAGAACTCTATGCTCCATGAGAATGTCCAGTCAATCCTTTTGAAAAAGTTATGTGTAGTGGTTGTCAGTAGAACAAGAGGTAGAAAATTGATAAAAAAACCTATGGTTTTATTTTTTCTCTTACATGTTATGATCCCTTATCGTTCATGAGAGTATCAGTATTTAGATCTCTTACAAGATATTGTTGATCATTGAACCATCAAAACTGATCGTACCTGAACATGAACCAAATCATTGTTTGGAAGACAAATCAGATTTAATCTCCAAGAAGGTTTTCCACTGCTTACTACTAAAAAATTACACCTCAAAAGCATTATTCACGAACTATTATGGTTTCTTAAATGAGATACAAACATTGGTTATCTCAAAAACAATGGAGTTAGTATCCGAGATGAGCGAGCAGATCAAAATGGTGATCTATGACCTGTGTATGGCAAACAATGGAGAAAACGAGAAACGAAAGAAAACAGTTATATTGATCAGATTGCTGAACTCATAAAAACCGTTCAAACTAATCCTGATTCTAGGAGAATGATAGTAAATGCATGGAATGTTGAAGATCTATCCAAAATGGCACTTACGCCCTGTCATGCACTCTTCCAAGCATATGTATCCGATCAAAAGCTTTCTGTTCAACTCTATCAAAGATCAGCGGATGTTTTTTTGTGAGTGCCATTCAATATAGCGAGTTATGCTCTTTTGACCATGATGATCGCACAAGTATGTAGACTAGAACTAGGAGATTTTGTACATACGTTTGGAGATGTTCATCTCTATCTCAATCATCAAGAACAAGCCACAACACAACTAACCAGAGCGCCTAAACCTTTTCCTACTATGAAAATCAATCCTCATACATCTTCAATCGATGATTTTCACTATGATGATTTTACTCTCATAGATTATAATCCTCATCCAGCAATCAAAGCACCAGTGGCTATATAGCTCAATCCAATCATGAAAAAACCCACACCAAAGCATAGTTGTGAAAGAAAAACTTTCCTATGTCGATGTGGGATCATTTTGGTTATACACTCGGTTTTTGTTTCTCCACCGAGTACGGAGGTTTTGTTGTTAAAAATGGTTGGTAATAACAGTAATAATACTATGCCTTTGCCCTGAACTTGATGTATCGTTCAGGGAATGCTTTCATGTCTTGAGCAAGTTCTTTCAATAATACACACTTGGGATAATCCCCAAGTTCAAAGTATTTTTTTGCATTCTTGAGAACCGTGGTTCTCAAATTGCATTGTTGATTATGAAGGAGGATGTTATATTCATCAAGATTAATGTGCTCATTAAAATCAGTTGGTGGTTTTAATAATGGATGAATACTTAAAGAACTATATGTTTTCGGTTTATTACGTTTTTTGTAAACATCAACTGTCCATATTTTATTGGCCATTTTATCAGGGGCAACAATGTCATATCTCCGAAGAGATAATCCATAATCTTTCAAAAAAGAAAAGCTTTCATGTGAAAGTTGTAGTTCTTTAGGATGATGATTTGGGCGCAATTCATTCAAGAATTGCATTAAAATAACTCTCCATGTAGGAAAGCTATTGACTCCATAGGTCACTAATTTAAAATACCCTACCTTCCTCCATTCACCCGGTTGGGTGGATTGGATCCGATCTGGATAATCTTTAGACTTATTGGTTAACCAATAGTCTTCAGAATCCAATCGTGGAGTTTTTAGTACAATAAATGGACTATTGCTTTTACCGATTTTATTGGTAAAGTATTTCCAAAAGTCATATTCATTTGAATTTTTATCTTTTGGTTCTTTGTATCTTTTCAAAAGACAATGTATATGGAGGTATATATCCTCCAATATAGTGATTTTTTTTGTTTTTAAAATTTTTCCTTGCCATGTTTTTTGCATATATTTTTTTCTTGAATTAACTCTCAAGAGGGAGGTTTTGTATTTGTTTGTGATGAATTTTAATGAACGTCAGAATATATATAATATTTTATAATCTGATGTCAATACATTTTAGATTATAATGTCAAACCAAGATTTTTCCTCTTGTATTTGGGTTATGAAAAATTATATGGTGATGACTTCATCTCACGTCGTTTTTCTTTTATCGTAAAACGTCAATACAGATGGTTGATCTTGATGCTTTATAGGCTCAAGATACTATTTATATTGTAGAAAATATCGATTATGGCAGCAAAAAAAATTGCAAAACAGTTTATTGTATATGCAGAAGCTGGTAATTGTTCTCCGAAGCCACCAGTAGGTCCTACTATGGGTCAAAATGGTGTTCCAATCTGAATATTTATGAAAGAGTTCAATGATCGTACTCGTGAAATCCAACAAAAACGAGGTAATGTCAAGGTTCCTGCATTGGTTAGAGTGTATATTGATAAATCGTTTGATTTTGAGTTATTACCTCCAGTAACCAGTCATCTCATCAGATCAAAAGCAAAAGCTGCCAAAGGTAGTAATACTCCAAACAAAGTAAAGGCTTGATCGATTAGTACCAAGGATCTTATGGAAATTGCAGAAATTAAAAAACCAGTCATGAATACTGAAGATATGGATAGTATCCTCAAATCACTGAGAGGTACAGCCAAAAGTATGGGTATTGATGTAGCAGAGTAATTTATGTTCTTATGTGTTTGGTCAATGACTATTAAAATCACCAAAGAAAAGAGTAAGCAGTATTTTGCTCAAATTATCTGACAAGATGGGGTACATACTGTTGGTAATACTCCAGAAAAAGCATTAGAATACTTGGCTGATGTTTATGAACAAACTATGGAAGTAAAAAAACAAAAACAATAAAGTAAGATATTATTGAATCAAGATTATTTACAGTCACCTATTTGGTCTTCTTGATTTAGATCATTACAAGTATCATTATAATGGGTCAGTATAACGTTCAACTATAGGCAATTTACTACAGCGTTGAAAAAATTATGATATAGGAAGCTGGGGAAAAACTCTCAATTCATGAAAAACTACCTATCATATCAAATCCTTTGGTCTTGTAAAATCCTCATTTGACGAACTTCCCGAGGATATTTATCCCGAGACTTCGGGACGTCTTCCATGTCGTACCAAAATAAGAGTTCTCTTTTGATACGTAATTGGTATTACTTATTCCCCAAGGTTCCTATACTCTAACTAGACAAGCAAAATGATCACATGAAATCCGATATAATGAGAAAATCGATATATAATTTACTGTCCCAAAGACAAATACTTCTATAAGTCTTTGAGTAGTAAAATCATTCCTAAAAGTACAAAAAATAACTATTACAGAATTTATAAAGTATATATAACATCTTATGGGAGGGTATATGCCCGTTATGACCATATTTATCTGATTATTTTTATAACAATGAACAAAAAGCGAAAAGAATCCAAAAAAATGGTAGAAACAGGTAAACTGTATACCGTAAGCGAAGCTTGTGAACTGGTCAAAAAGATCAACTACACCAAGTTCAACTCCTCAGTCGATGTTGCTATCAAGACCTTTGCTGATCCAAAATACAATGATCAGATGGTCAGATGAACCATTGTCCTACCTCATGGAACTGGTAAGACGCTCAAGATTGCAGCATTTGTGTCAGATGATTTATTGGACGAAGCTAGAAAAGCAGGAGCAACACTGGTTGGTAATGCTAACATTATCAAAGAAATTGAAGAAGGTAAGTTTAACTTTGATGTTATGGTCACTACTCAAGCTATGATCAAAGATTTAGCAAAAGTTGCTAAAGTGTTATGACCAAAGTGACTTATGCCATCACCAAAAACTGGCACTATTACCAATGACATCGTTGGCACTATTGATGAGATTAAAAAAGGAAGAATTGAGTATAAACTTGATAAAACAGGAAATGTTCATGCCGGTATAGGTAAAATCAATTTTGAGGCAAAGCAATTGGAGGATAATCTGAACGCATTACTCAATCATATGGAACAAAATAAACCAACAGCAATCAAAGGTAAACTTATGAAAAAAATTGTTTTAAGTTCTACTATGTCTCCTGGTATCATGATTACAACTCCTTAAAAGATACTTTTTCGCCTTTTTTACGCCATACTCATGAAATGAAAAATGCCTTTCAATCTATGTTTTACAACGAAGGATTCCATTATCAAACAATAATATCAAGCACTCAATAATGATATATCAATAAAAAAATGGACTCCTCATGAGAGATATTATTTACTCAAAGAACTCTCCAGACACACCAATATATTAAAGGTAAAAAAAGAATATTCGTATCAGATATTATGTGACTTTTGGAAGCATATAATATACCTTATATGAAAAAATAATACAGAATATAATTACTCAATAATCTATATAATTTCTAATTTTTATTACTATTCTCACACTCATGCAAAAAATAGATGTTCTCCTTCTCCAAGATTTCAAAACATTGGGGAAAAAATATGATGTCATCGGTGTCAAACCTATCTATGCGAGAAATGTCTTATTTCCACAAGGAATAGCAAGACTTGCAGACAAAGGTACACTCAATGATTTGAGATCAAAAATTGCCTCTCACCAAAAGTCACAACAAACGTTGATAGATAAACTTAAAGCTATGCTTGCTTCACTTCAAGATACTCCTGTCGTTATCAAGGCTCAAGCAAATGAGTCTGGTAAGCTTTATGGTAAAATTCATGCAACAACAATAGCAGATAAGCTCAGTGCTGATTATTGATGTGATGTATCATCAGATTATCTACATATAAATGATATTGAGTCAGTATGATTGTATACGATCAACTTTCACGGTCTTGGTATCCAATCAACCTTTCAATGCGATGTTGTTGGTGAATAGAATACATTGATTATTTATAACCAAGGTTATACACTCTTATGCCCACCTCCCAATTGATTGTCTGAATCATTATCTGAGGGATTGTGGGTTTTCTTATAGCAAAGATTTTTAGTATATGATCTCAGATCAAAGATCGTCAGACAAGTATCAAATCATCAAAGGCATCGATTTTGGGTCACGTCAAAGAGCAAATGGCGCCATTGAGTCCATGATTCCCCTATCATACCAAGGATATGGTTTTTATCGGCAAAGGATTTGACTATATGGTATTGGATGGTTTAAGTACTGGGATGCTCAAACAGATCATCTTTTTGGAGATTAAATCATGAAACTGAGTTCAAAATCGTAATGAAAAACAAATTCAAAATGTCGTTGATGCAGGCATTGTCAAATATCAGATAATCAGATTATAAAGGATTATTTATACATTTTATTGGTATTACCATGTTTACTATTATAGAGCCAGTTTGGTGACAACATAGTATGTCACGACTCAATCATATTGTTAGTTCTGATACACTATTATTTACTATCACCGCATTTTGTTCAGATTTTTTTGTATTTCCTTTTCCAATAATACTCGTAGCATTGTTTTTGTATGGAATAATGAATAAGCACTTTCGCACAGAAACATATGCCCTGAAAATTGTATTTTCAACGAGTACAGCAATGATTATAACCTTGTTGATACAACAAGTTATTACCAAAGCAAGACCCGAGACACTTCCTGGACTTCAACTTATCCTTCATCATTTACCAACTATGTCATTCCCTTCTGACCATGCTACGGTCAGTATGGCTTTTGCTATAGGATTTTGGTTGTCATATCGTGATTTTTTCAAAAAAACTATTCCTCTTTCAAAAATACATCCTCAAATAATAAAATGGGTTAAAATGGGTTCCATACTCTTATTTTGTTCCGCATTACTTATGGGTATATGTAGAACCGCAGTAGCAGTTCATCGACCTACCGATATCATAGCATGACGGATAATCTGAATCATGTGATGACGACTTGGCTACCAATTGAGTGATACACGTTTTGGACAACGAGCTATTGATTTATGTATCAACATAGCTAAAAAGATAGTATCAAAGAAATAGATTTATTATTGTTGTTTATTACTATGCTTATTATAGCTTGAATACTGTTGTTTATGGTCCTAGTTGTCATTCATGAATTATGACATTTTTGGACGGCCAAAAAATCGTGAGTTCAGGTTTTGGAGTTTGGGATTGGCATACCTCCAAAGTTATTTACCTACTACAAAGACAAATCTGGTACGGAGTATACTATTAACATGATTCCCCTCGGATGATTTGTAAGACTCAAGGGGGAAGATCCCAAAGATGAATGAACCTTTACTGCTCCTGATAGTTTTATTATGGCCAAATTCCGGAACAAGGTTCTCATCTTGTGTGGAGGCGTTATTATGAATTTTTTGGCGGCGTACGTTCTTTTTTCTGGATGATTTTGGCTTGGTAGTAAGCCAATTAGTGTTTTGCCTAGCAATGCAGTAGTAGATCAGTTGGATACTAAATATATCACCACCTTTGATCAGCTTATCAAAAATGGCCATATAAGCTGAAACGTAAGTGAACAACCAGTAGTGATTGGCAATATCTTACCTGATTGATTGGCATCCAAAGCTGGTTTATCATCATGAGATCGTATTATATCACTGTCATGACAAACTACTAACTCATTGATTATCAATAGACAGTTAAAATCACTTATTGGTCAGACGTTTGAAGTATGATATCAACATTCATGATCAGCTACTACCCAGACTGTTTCGATTACCTGTCCTGATTCACAGTGTTTATTGTGAATTGTTATGGATACCAAGTCAAACGTAGAAATCAAACCATATAAATATCCTTTGGGACAATCTTTGGTCATGGGTCGACATGAGTTAGTGTGACAATCTAAACTGAGTTTACATACATTGGGAAGGCTTTTTGGGTCGCTCTTGAGTTTTGACAAAGAGAAGATAAAAACACAAACACAAGGTTTGACTGGGCCAGCATGAGCGGTAAAGATTGGTGAGTTGATCTATCAAGCATGATGATGGATTCAGTTCTTGATCTTTGGAGCTATGATTTCACTTTCATTGGCAGTATTCAATATCTTGCCAATACCTGCTTTGGATGGAGGAAGACTCTTGGGAGTAATTATCCAAACTCTCTTTGGACTAAAACCTCAAAAGTACTTCACCATTGAAGGATATATTAATATCATCTTTTTTGTGCTCCTTATGGGATTGGGAGTACTCATTTTAATCAGAGATTTGAGTACCATACGAGGATTATTTTAATACATTTTTCTATATTATATATTCCTATCATTTTTTATTTCTCTTTTCCAACCGCCCATGAAAGTTGATATTCCAATGGATATGTACGAATCATCAAAAGAACTTGTAGTTATTATGCCGCTTGCTGGTGTAGAAAGAACATCGCTTGAGATGCGTTTGGATGATTATAAATTATTGATAAGCTGAAAAAGAAACATGCCCAAACTCAAAGAAGATCTTATGTCTGTAAAGGGTGATTGTTACCGATGAGAGTTTTCTCAACAAATCGATCTGCCTATCGGAGTATATTTGGATAGAATCCATAGTAAAATAACTCAAGACAATATTCTCTTTATTGTGATCCCCAAAATCCAAACTCCAGACAAACTTCATATTGAAATAGAGTAATTCAAAAATTTGACAAGAGAGCCGGTTCTGATTATACTCGATGTATGAACTATCGATATTCAAGAATTGGTTTTTTAGTCTCTATCATGATAATGCTCTGATCGGGCTTTGTGTGATGGCATTTTGGTTTATTTCAATGAGTAATAGATCAAGTCATCATAAACAAACGATGATGAATTGCTCATGCCCAAACTAGTAGCTCTCAGATTGATGGTATCAAATCCAAGATAACTACCATCGTCTCATCTGCCAATGGTAAGATAACCTTAGCTACCAAAAATAGACTTATAGAGCTTATCTCCAATAGAATTAAGGCCTCATCCAATGAGTCTGTTACTGATATCTATATTCATTTTCTCAGAGAGGTAAAGAAATTGAGAACAATTGATGAAATTGTTCCTATTTCGTCTTTGGGAGATGTCTCATCGAGTGTCTCTCCTTCTCCTACTACGCCAACTCCACATTCATGACCAGATTTTTCAATTAGTTTTGCATCATTGTGATGACAGATTACTATTGGTCAAAAGTTTGCCCCCTTGAGCCTGAAAATCAAAAATAATGGTTCTGAATACACTCCTCAAACACTCAATGGCCTTAAAATCTGATGTAAATGAGTAGATGGGGGTATTTACCCTTATTGGTCGTATAGTGATAATCAATCTATACCTACTGGCGGAGAGATTATCATCGATATTCAGAACGTTGTTGTTTGACATCTTACTACGAGCAAAGGACTCAAACTTCTTACGTGCAAAGTAGATTCAGCAGATATGATTACAGAAATCAATGAAGATAATAATATCGTTAATGTCTCAATACAGTTGTATTAAAGAAACCTTGGGAAATAATACCAATTAAGTATCAAAAGAGAACTATTATGATTACGACATGGAAGAGGTCCCAAAGTCTCGGGGTAAAATTTCTCGGGAAGTTCTTTGAATGTAGATTTTACAAGACCAAAAGATTTGATATGATAGGTAGTTTTCACGAATTGAGAGTTTTCCCCCAGCTTTCTAAAATAAATAACATACAATTTCTCTAATTTATCCATTTTTTTCATAAATCAAATCAGTATTGTGCCTGATATTTTTTTATTTTTATATAAAAACATATCATGGACCTTATTGATTCTATGTGATTATGATCTAACCTTGTTACTCATATCAAACAAACCTTTTATCAACTATCAAAGGAACCAATGGAATCAAAAAGAATGAGTTTTCTTGAATCATGTTTAGAAAAAGATAGTATATTATGTATTCTACAATGAATTACTAACTTACCAGAAAATACTATAAAACAATGATTAACTATTAGTGGTGCATGAATGATCAAAATCAAAATATACGAATCGCCATATGGTTCACTTCGTTTTCATATATTCAATACACTAAATCGTAAACTCTTTGGTAATATGGATTTTGATGAAAATCCTCATGTACATGCGTTTCAATGATTTTCTCACGTTCTTTTGTGAACAATAGTTGAAAGGATTTATTCAGTACATAATCTATCAAATTCAGAGTCAATATTATATCATAATTTTTTACACTATGTTCAGTCTTGTTCTAAAACAACCCAACAACATATTATACAAGTATTACATAACAAAGGTTATCAATGAAATTATTTTATAAATAATAATATGCCATTGTTATTTAGAAAACATCTCGATCAATTGAAAACATATTATACATTTTTTGATAGTATCAAAAAAAAAGATCCTCAGTGAAATCTAGTTGAATATTTTTTTGAACAATGAGTATGAAAAATGATTCTTACCAATACTAGAACGATAAAACAATCAGAATCATATAATCTTTATGCAGAAAATGCTCATGTTATCGATAATCAGAATCATAAATGAGCAACATTATTTTTGACTGATGAAACGTATCAAACATGTCAGTTCCCTAAGTCAAAAAATATTGTTTTACGCTGACACTGACAACATTTACCCTGGAGACAACCACAAGCTATTCTGCGTTCTTTTTGAGACTGATTTACTGATTATAATATAGGAGATAGCATTAAACAAACATCTTTGGAATGCTTCAATAATATAGTAAAAACTTCCAAGGTATAATAATATGCACACAACAATAACTTTTTTTATATATTCTTTTGCCACATGAATTATGAGTATGAAATTAAAGTGCTAGCTATTGATATCGAAAATATCCAAAAGAAATTACAAGAATTATGAGCACAAAAACAATGAACATATCTTATGAAAAGATATGTCTTTGATATGGCTTCATCTAATAACAATAGTTGTTGGATAAGACTGAGAGATGATGGCAGAAAAGTGACACTAACTATCAAGGAGGTAGAACATGATGGTATTGACTGAACCAAAGAATGGGAAATTATTGTAGATTCATTTGAAACTACATTTGAAATGATCCAAAAACTTTGATATACCGCAAAAGCGTATCAAGAAAATAGGCGTACCAGTTATACCATGGGTAATGTGTTTATTGAAATAGATGAGCGACCTATGATACCTCCTTATGTAGAAATTGAGTGACCATCAATAGAAAGTGTGGAAAACCTAGTTTGATTGCTTGGATTTGAAAAGAAAGATACAACATCAATTAATACATCAAAGATATACCTCACATATGGGATAGAGCTCGATACCATAAAAGAACTTCGTTTTCAAGAAACCTTGGGAAATAATACCAATTAAGTATCAAAAGAGAACTATTATTTTGGTATTTCTACTTTGTTACCAATCCTATAATATAAAATACAAATGAAATAAATACCCAGCTCAGCCCAATTCATCACAAAGCTCGTGCCACTCTTTTGACACTCATCATACGTTCTTCTACCTTTTTGGAGTCTTTTGCATTGATGAGCATTTGGATTCATTCATAAACAAGTGTTATAAGTGCAATAAGAGCCAAAAATCACAATATCCAATTGGTTATATTTTGAATATTAGCCAACAAGGTATTTTTGGCATCATCAAAGTTGGTATACGTACCCTGATTGATACCACCTACTCACTCAGAAAGTTTTGTGGCACCATCTCTGATAGGATCATTAATAGAGCTTGTATCAACCACTTTTTTGGTATCAGGACTTCCATAAGGATCAAGTGGATCATCAAACCAGTTTAGTCCCAATAAGGAAAAAGGTAATGATAAGAGAGATAAGAACATAGTGTTTGATAAACTAATAAAGTAAGGAACCTTGGAAAATAATACCAATTAAGTATCAAAAGAGAACTATTATGATTACGACATGGAAGAGGTCCCAAAGTCTCGGGATAAATATCCTCGGGAAGCTCGTCGAATGTGGATTTTACAAGACTAAAAGATTTGATATGATAGGTGGTTTTTCATGAATTGAGAGTTTTTTCCCAGCTTCCATAATACGTACATAAGGACCATATTCGATAGCACAACAATCACACTTCATTTTAACAATTTTATGGTGTATATTTTCCAAAATCCGTTGTCTTTATAATTATTATATCTACATTTATTTTTTTTGCAAGTTTTTGTACTGTAATAGATGATAATCTGGTTACTAAAGTTGCATTATAATCTGTTTCTGATTATAGTTATTGTGTTCAACAAATAGTATCCAAAATAAGATGATCTCTTTTACTTTATATTTCATTGGCTATGGAACTTAATAAAATCATTGATCAAACAACTAACTCAGCAGAGAAAAGTGTTGCCAATATCGGTAATAAAATTGACTCAATAGCCACATCAATCGTGGATAATTTGTGAGACAGGCTCGGATTATGATCTTTGAAAGATTCAGTAAAAACCAAATTATGACTTACTACACTCAAATATCAACTTCAACAAACTGTTTCTCATGTTGAACATAACGAACTTCCAAGTTGATATGAGAAATATAGTTTGATTATTAATAATGTAGTGGAACATGCTGATAAGTTTTCACAAGCACATACCAAAGCAACACTTCTCAATACTATTATCAATATACCATGATTAAATAACGCTCTCAAAGGTATCAATACTTGAGAGTTTGCATCATTGGATCATACACTCCATGCCAACCAGATCTCACAAATTGCCATTATAAACTATTTGGCTGAGTTAGTAAAGAAGGCAAGCCCTACTGTTATTACTGATTTAAGTCAGACAACACTCGATGTTATTGTATGAATCGATGAAAAGTGAAACGAACAGGTATTATGTCGAACTAAATCTGGTTATATTCCTTATGATGCAAACAATCCTACAACAGATACAACAGCATATGATAGCTATGGATCATTGATACACTGATTAGTAGAGTATAGCAATGGAACAGTATCATATATGTATCCTATGATACAATCAACCACTACGTCTCCTGTAACATCCATTCCTTCTTCAAACCAAATTGATGCTGCAAAAACTGCACAAGAATTGATGAATAAATCCTGAACATCACCTACGGTATAACGTTAATTTCATCCGCACTTATATATAAAAAACCAAGCCTTGAATCTCTCTCATACTATGAGAGATTTTTGGTTAATAAAAGTACTGTTCCTATTTACGTAAGTACTTTTTTCTACTTTTTTTCCCTTGATTTCAGTACTATAAATAGTATCATTTCTTCTATTAGTCTAAACCCTCTCTTTAAAATACAAATAAGATTTTTGAAATACAATCAGTGCGAGGGGGCTTCTTTATCAAACTTTTTACTCTTTATGTTTTTTTATTACCTTCGTAGAATTGTCGTAGAATTGCTCGATTTAGGGTCGTTTTTCTTGATGGCATTGGGTATTGTATTGTGTATCAGATTTTTTGTCTTTTCTCCCTTTACAGTAGTAGGTATGAGTATGGAGCCGACTTTCCAGTCCAATGATTTTGTCCTAATTGATAAGATAAGTTCTCAAAAAATGAAAATACAAGATTGGACCAATCAATCATGAGGCAATCAAACCGCTAAATTTATAGGGAATACTATTAGTTCTATCCTACCTACTATAACAAGAGGGGATATTATTGTGTTTGTGCCACCATGAAAAGATATTCATTATATAAAAAGAGTAATAGGACTCCCTGGCGAAACGGTAACTATTTCTGAAAACAAAGTCCATATATGCAAAACAAATACTAATGATTGTTTTGTATTGGATGAGTCATATCTTGGTTCTGGAATGCAAACTCTTGCAGTATGTGGAATTAATTCATTTGATATAGATAATGGACTCTTTGTTATGGGTGATAATAGAGATCATAGTACTGATAGTAGATGTTGTTTTACCATTTGATGTTATGGAGATCAATCAATCAATAAACACTTTGTTGTGCCTTATGATTATATTATTGGCAAAGTATGGAAAAGAATTCTTCCTCATTACACCTCATACTAAGCTTATTTTATATCTATCAACTAACTCACAATACCACATGTTCAAGTTTGTCCTCATCTTGATAGTAAGTGTTGCACCGATTTTATGATGACAGTGTTTGGCGACAATAATCTATATACCTTGATCTACTACAACTCAAACCTCTCTTGGTTGGTCTAGTGGATCACTTACGAGTACACTCAAAAACACTCTTGATGCTTCATACGTTATAGTGCCACAAACATCACGAGCACACAAAACTGGTTCGGAACTACGCCATCATATCAGATTATCGATTATTGCTCAAGTGCTCGCCAAGGATCCATACACATTACAATTTAAGTCTACACCCTACTCCAAAGAGGTATCCAATTTTGGCATTACTATAAAGGATAATCAGATAGTAGCGACCGATATCGATGAGTACGATGATCTCGATTTAATTATTGATAATGCGCTCATTAGGATATGAACTGGAAAACAGGGAGTTAGATTTTCCCAAAGAGATCTCCAGAGCCTTAATCCCATTTATCTATGGAAATATTCTTCAGATTTAGTGGCATTATGATACCAGGTAGTATCGTCTAGATATAGAACTAACTATGATCCAGCCTATCGTAGACATAATATTTTCACTGCATTTACTTTTTTAGGTCATATAAGAGTACTTAATCCAGGAGATAGTTTTTCTTATCTTCCTGAAATTAACTATGACGAAAAAGCCAAAAAAAACTATAAAAATGGCTTGGCGATCGTACAAGATGAAGAAATACCTGTCTATGGATGATGAATTTGTGGTGGTAGTACTGCTACCTATCAAGGTCTTATTACCAATCAAGGACTCAAATTAGACGGACGCAATCATAGTAAATGGTTTACCAATCTCTATACAGCAACTATAAATGGTAAAAAGATAACTACTCCAGGTATTGATCTTACAGTATACGCCGGTAGTACCGATCTCAAAGTGACCAATAATTCTGATCACCCGCTTATCATAGTAAGTAATTACAATGGTCAATATGGTGGAGTCGAAGAGGTATTGAGTCTGGGGTTTGCTAGTGACCAATGATCACTCACTTATGTAGGCTGATCAACCAAATACAAAAAAAACAAAGATGGCAAATCTGTGAAGACCTGATGCTTTACTTGGAATATCAATGGTAAAGATAAAACTAGTTGTTATAAGGAGATATGGTAGAGAGGAGAGAGACACTATCAAAAAACTCTGATGAACCATGCCGGAAGCATTGTCCGTCTCCAATAATATCAAGGAAGTTAAAAAAGAATCAAACAACAATCCAAAAGTATTTCGTGATAGTATTATCAGTCAAGAAATTTAATCCCAAGGTAGATACAGGATTTTTGGAAAAACAGATCGATCAGTTGGTCTATGAGCTGAAAACAATAATAATACCTATACTTATTTATTGAAAAATCAAACAATATATTTATCTTTATGTTATAGTACTTATAGCACACATCAACCCATCAATGAACTTCAATGGAAACACCCAAGAAGCATTCAATTTTTATCAATCAGTTTTTGGTTGAGAGTTTAGCAAGATCATTCGTTTCAAAGATATAGCTACTGCCGAATATCCAGTTGCTCCACATGAAGCAGATAAAATCATATATATCGCCTTACCGATTGGGAGCACTTCCCTCATAGGAAATGATGTACCAGAGCTCATGGGAAAAACCAATGAACGTGAAAATAGGAGCAAGATAGTGATCACAGTAGATAGTAAAGAAGAAGCTCATAGAATATTTAATACTCTTTCAGTTGGTAGTGAAATAGAAGTTCCACTTTGAGATGATAGTTGAGATTCATGTTTTGCTATGTTGAGAGACAGATATGGTATTGAACGAATGATAGACTATAACTCATGGGGATAATCAAAATATATTTTTTATACACTTCTCGTTATTATGAATCTGCTTATCTACAATACTCTCACGCATCAAATAGAGAATTTTATCCCTATTGATCCAACCAATGTTAGTATCTATTCATGCGGTCCTACTGTATACAGTAGACAACATTTAGGTAACCTTAGAGCAGCATATTTTGTGGATCTACTCAAAAATACTATTAAACACATCGTGTGATATCCAGTCACCCATGTTATGAATATCACTGATGTCTGACATCTGACGTGAGACAATGAAGGGGATGCCGACCATGGTGAAGATCGCATGGAAAAGTGAGCAAGACAACAATGAATTACTGCTCGAGATGTTGCCAAGAAGTTCACTAATATATATCAAGAAGATTTACAATTACTTCATATTGATGATTTTGAATACATGCCCAAGGCAACTGATCATATTACTGAACAGATTGCCATGGTTCAAGATTTAGAAGTCAAAGGCTACACCTATGTTATTCCTGGAGATGGTGTCTATATGGATACCAGTAAGGTTTCTGATTATGGAATATTAACTAATCAAAAACATATAGATAATATTAGTTCTGGTTCAAGAGTCCATGATGCAGGCAAAAAAAATCCTACTGACTTTGCGTTGCGAAAATTCAATATAACCTGAAAAAAACGTGATATGGAGCGAGATAGTCCGTGGTGAGTATGATTTCCATGATGGCATATTGAGTGTAGTGCTATGAGTATGAAGTATCTTGGTAATCATATCGATATTCATACCTGATGAATGGAACATATCGCAATTCATCATACCAATGAGATATGTCAGTCAGAATGTGCTGGAGCTCATCATCCTTGGGTCAACTATCGGGTTCACCTCCAACGACTTATGATGAACGGCAAAAAGATAGCAAAATCTGATGGTAATGTAGCATTCCTCAATGAAGTAATCGAAAAATGATATACTCCTGAAGATTTGAGATATTTCTATCTCCAAGCACATTATCGTTCATTTCAAGATTTTACTCGAGAATCATTGGAAGCAGCAAAAAAAGGGAGACTTAGTTTAAAAAAAAAGATACAATCTCAATGATTGCTGTCTAACGATACCATTACAGAATTACACACTATCCTATGTCATGACCTCAATACTCCCAAGCTTTTGGCACAACTACACCTCGTAGGATGCCCGCCACAACTCGATGAACATGTTCTTAAACTGTGATTATTTGAATCTGAGTCAGGGTCAAAGAATATTATTATTCCTGATGAGATCCAAAGAATTGCAAATCAAAGGTGGGAAGCCAAGAGTAAAAAAGATCGATGATTATCAGATCAACTCAGAGATCAACTCAAGACTCAAGGCCGAATTATGAAAGACGGGAAAGAGTCATTTGAGCTTGTATTTGATCCAAACATCGTTACAAACACAAGACATTTTTAGTAGTTTGTTACCATGTCTGACGACGTTATTTTGTTTGATGCTCCATCTGATGATGGAATGCTTTTTTTGTGATGAAACCAAGAGTGATGAGATGATGACTTCTTGGGAGGTTTGTGATTAGTAAAAAAAGAAAAACAACAATCATCGATACGCTGAAATGAAGTAGATGAAACAGCAATGAGATCCAAAACACCATCGTCAGAGTCTGAACCAAAACCTCTTTCACAGAGCAATGATGAAGTATCAGTTAATGATGAGATTACTGGAAGCGTCGATGCTACTATTATCAAAAGAGCAGAAAAAATAACTCAATCTTCACCACAAAGGTGATGAGGTCGCCATGGATGATCATGATCGTCTTATACTAAAGACTCTAAGTTTAACATTTCTCAAGCCAATAAGATACAGTTTGGACAAGGTAAGAATGCTAAAAAAAGAATTGAAACTCCAGAAAAAAAAAGAGAGGATTCGAGAGAAACAACAAATTTCCGTGGAAGACAATGAACAGTTGCCCCAAAATCAGTACCAAATGAATCATGATGATCTATCAAACACAATATTCATACTGATAGCATGTCATGGGAAGAAAGAAGGAAACATGCTACATGACAAGCAGTAGTATTTAATAGATGATGATGAGGTCAAAAAATATGATGATCACCATCAATATCACAACCATCAAAAAAAACCCTTAATGCATCAGATTATAAAGTATCTCATACTATATCCAAAAAAGAGGAAATAGCTATGGGTGAAGGAATCACTGTGAAAGAATTTGCCGAAAAAATGTGAGTACCTATAGCGGAAGTTATCAAAAAATTCATAGCAAATAAAATGCTACTATCACTCAATTCAAGCATTGATTTTGAAACAGCAACACTTATTGCTATGGAGTTTGACATTAAAGTTATCAAAGAATCATCTGGAGCATGATTAGAAGATTTACTAGAAGGGAATTTGGAGGCGATTATAGCGGCCGATAGAAATAGTGAAACCAAAATTGAAAGACCACCAATAGTAACTATCATGGGTCACGTAGATCACGGTAAAACAACGCTATTGGATTATCTTCGTAATACCAGCATAACTACCAAAGAGCATGGTGGCATCACCCAAGCTATATGATGATCTCAGATTATTCACAATGGCAAAAAGGTAACCTTTATTGATACACCAGGACATGAGTTATTTACTGCCCTCAGAGCAAGAGGATCTAAGATAACTGATATTGTTGTCATTGTAGTAGCCGCCGATGATGGAGTTATGAAACAAACTATCGAAGCAATCAATCATGCCAAAGATGCAAAAGTGCCTATCATTGTTGCGATTACCAAAATTGATAAATGAGTAGACAACACAGAGTTTATCAAAACACAACTTAGTGAACATGGTTTGGTTGCTGAAGATCGAGGCTGAGATGTGCCTATCGTAAAAGTATCAGGTAGAACCTGACAAGGTATTGATGATCTTATGGATCAAATCCTACTTCATGCTGAAGTGTCAGAACTTGTATGTGATTCAAACAGAGCATGAATTGGAGTAGTCTTGGAGGCTCACAAAGATATCCAAAAAGGAAGTGTAACCAATATGATTGTTATGACCTGAACGCTCAAAGTATGAGATATACTATGGTCATACAGCACATACGGTAAAATCAAAAAAATGTTCAATCGAAAAGGGCATGAAATCAAATCAGCTCATGGATGAGATCCTATTGTGATTCTTGGTATGAATGAAGTACCTGAAGCATGAAAGCTTGTCCAACAAGTAAAGGATGAAAAAGAAGCAAAAAATAACGTCTATACAGTCCAATCAACCAAACCTCAATGATGATTAAGCACACTACTAAACAAAATTGCTCAAGGAGAGATTACTCAAATCAATCTTGTAGTAAAAGCCGATAGTCGATGATCACTCGAAGCTCTCAAAGCAGCTATTGATCAAATTCCTCTTCCAGAAAATATTATCTTCAAAATTGTACATAGCGATATCGGAAATTTCTTTGATAGTGATTTGGATCTAGCCAAAGCAAGTAATGGTATCTTAGTTTGATTTGGTACTACCATTAGTTCCATTATCAAATCAAAAATTGATCAAATGGGTATCACACTCAAGCAGTTCAACATTATCTATGAGATAACAGACTATCTGGAAGCATTAGCGACTTGAATGATTAAAAAAGAGCCTGTTGAGGTGGTAATTGGTAAATTATCAGTTTTATGAGTATTCTATCGTAAAGGAAATGAGACGATATTCTGAGGCAGAGTACTCGAAGGTGAAGTAAGAAATGGTTCATATTTCAGAATTCTCAGATGAGAAGAGATTATTGACTCAGGTAAAATAACCTCTCTTCAAAAAGGTCAAGATAATACAGACAAAGTCACAACATGAGCAGAATGCGGTATGAAAGCCAAAGTGAGTAAGAAAATCGAAGTGGGCGATATACTTGAATACTTTGTCATGGAGTAATGCTCGATCTTGTTTCTCAATATTTTGAAAGTAAACTCAATAAACGTATCATAGAACATGCGACAATTTTTCGTCATGAAGGAAATAGCGTATGTGGTGATGATATTACTGTCTATCTCCTTATCGACACAGTTGATAACACATTATCAACAGATAGTATCGATAATCAGATTATAAAGGATCGATCGTATGATGGCAACACGAGCATGATCACTACAGCCGCTTCAAGTTTTTTCTCTGAACTCATAGTAGGAAAAACCTTGTGAGAAGTCTTACAAATGACGTATGAAAATACCTTGTTATTGCACGGTTTCGAAGTTACACCTAGACGTAAACGTGCATGAGCTATTGCTATCTTGGCAACCAGAAACGCTATTCATGAATTTTTACAAGATGGCCAAGTAGATACTTGGGATGAGGTTGTGGCTATGTAAAGAGGATAATATTAAGGAAGCTGGGGAAAAACTCTTACTTAATGAAAAACTACCTATCATAGTAAATCCTTTGATCTTGTAAAATCCGCATATGATGAGCTTCCCGAGGATATGTATCCCGAGACTTCGGGACGTCTTCCATGTCGTAATCATAAAACTTCGTTTTATGTTACTTATACCGATTGTATAACAAACGCGAACTACCCATATTCTTGATTCCCAATA
>DAOQQF010000013.1:0-24802 GCA_035333525.1 Candidatus Absconditabacterales bacterium
CAATGATGCATACTCTATACCATCTTCAGTGCTTTCAACCCAGTGCCACTTATTATCATTAACTTCTATGCGTGCATACTCCTTACCACCAAGTTTTTTTGTCTCAACAATATTAGTAATTTTATCTTCTGGGTGACTAGTTATCGTCAATGATGCATACTCTATACCATCTTTAGTGATTTCAACCCAGTGCCACTTATTATCATTAACTTTTATTCGTGCATACTCCTTACCACCAAATATTATTGTCTCACGAATATAAGTAATTTTATCTTCTGGGTGACTAGTTATCGTCAATGATGCATACTCTATACCATCTTTAGTGATTTCAACCCAGTGCCACTTATTATCATTAACTTTTATTCGTGCATACTCCTTACCACCAAGTTTTTTTGTCTCAACAATATTAGTAATTTTATCTCCTGGGTGACCATTTATCGTCAATGATGCATACTCTATACCATCTTTAGTGATTTCAACCCAGTGTCACTCATTAACATTAACTTGTATTCGTGTATACTCCTTACCACCAAGTTTTTTTGTCTTACCAATACTAGTAATTTTATCTTCTGGGTGACCAGTTATCGTCAATGATGCATACTCTATACCATCTTCAGTGATTTCAACCCAGTGTCACTCATTAACATTAACTTGTATTCGTGTATACTCCTTACCACCAAGTTTTTTTGTCTTACCAATACTAGTAATTTCATCATTTCATATATACATACCAACCTGTATATTCATACTAGGAGTAATAGTAAATCACAAATGAGGTTTTTGATTGTTATTAGAATCAGATAGTCAATTGATTTTTGTCATAATAAAAGTAATAATAAATAAAATATCTACTAGTAGATATTTTTTTAATATATTTTGTCAATATATTCTTCTCTATCTTTTATTTCCCTCTGTTTTCTTTACAGAATGCATTTAGAGGAATATAAATAAAAAATCCCTCTCTATCGAGGGTTTTTTTGATGTTCTTTGTTCCTCTTACAAGTTCGTAGCTTGTCTGATAAATCACGGTCATATTCATAGCGTCAGTATAGTAAATAGTCCTCTAATGATAGTTTGTCGTGGTTTGATGCGAAATAAGAAAGAGAAGTATCATTGAGTCTGATTATCGAGTCATGTATCATATAATGAGGTGGTGGAATCTCCTAGATAGGCATTCATATACTGAATATCATCCTTGAGTGCTACAAATAGTTCATACCATGTTGCAATGCGATGATCTTTTTGATTCAGAAATCGTTTTTTTTTGGCATATACAACCTCTAATAGGTCTTTCCATTTGGGATCTGTGTTTTGATTTATGGTTCCTATAGTTGTATTGATGGTCAAGAAGTAGTGGTTAATTGATTCATACAAAGAACCCATTACTGATTGTGAATCCTTGGCAATCTTGTTTGCTCCTCGTCACAAGAGGAGTATGGTAACCAAATAGATAACTATGATAAGTAATCGAATCATATGTAATAATAATACAAAATAGGGCTTAGCCTCCAAAGTTTCTATGTCCTATGACTGAATCAAATCGGTTAAGTGCTCACTGAATATCTTCTATAAGGACATCCTGAAAAAGCTTTTTTTCAAAAAAGAGTTCTGCATAACCAATTCGTCGTGACATAAATCATGAGATGCGACTAGAGAAGTCTCATTTGGTTCTAATAACAAGTTCTACTGGTGGATATCCTCCCAAATCCATATATGATCAGAGCGTTTCTTCATTCAGATTATCTATTTTTTGTACTAATGTTTGATGAGATGAATCATCATTGAGATATGATTTAATGCCTCTGATAATTTCATTTTGACCACCGTAGTTTACAGCAAAAATAAGTGTTCTGTCGGTATCAAAGGTGAACTTGCGAACCATGTCAGACATATACTCCAAGAAATGAGCGGGCAGACCACTTGCATCACCTATTCGGCGGAAATTAATACGCTGCTCAGTCAAAAAATCATTGAGTAGATCGCCACATGTTTGATACATATTGAAGAGAAACTCTAACTCTGCGATAGGTCTTTTTTGTCTATTTTCAGTTGACATTCATCGACCAGAAAGAACCTTGACTCCGGTTTGAGTAAAGACATATTTGATCAATTCAACTCATTTTTCAACCGATTTGAGATATCACTCAAAGACGCTCACTCCATGAGCTTGTGATCGAGTTCTGTTGCCGTCTGGTATAACAGATAAGTGTAAGGGGAATTTCATACAATGCTACTAAAAAAACAATGATTGGTACAACTACCATGAATCGTATAATAATCTTATTGCAACTGATTGCAAGATAAGTACACTGATCAAAATTTGGGTATTCATTTCTTTAGCTCCTGTTATACTATGACCTTCAAACAAGCCTATGAGCGCCTTGGTTATATATCAGACTACCTTTCTACTCACCAGGTTATCGATATCACCGAGTTGGTCGCTCTCCAAAAAGAAGCTCAACAACTCTATGAGTTTCTCAATAATCAATTGATAACCAATCCTATTGTTGATCCTCAAACCAATGTATAACTCGTATCAGACCACCCCCTCCAAATCTTCATTTCAACGATGAGTAATGCTTATAATCGTCGTCGTTTTAGGTTTTTTGCTTTTTGTTAAGTTTACTGGTCGTCAAGATATTTTTTCCTATCAGGGTGTTAAAACTCAAACTCCATGATTTCAACGATATCGTTCGGGAGTTCAGACCATTAATCAACGACTTACACAATGAGGCCAATGAACATGATTACTCGATCAAGGTAAAAAACTTTTTGATATTGCTAAACATCGTATTGTAGATAAACAACTATCTCAAACACTTGATATACAACTAGATAAGCTGAAAGAGTTGGACCTCATAACCACAACCACTACATGTATTGATACACTGCTTACCTGATATGAGTTGATTCAATCTACCAAACATGAGTACTCTTCGATGATGGACTCCTACCAGATCCTGAAGTCAACATTGGCTAAGAGAGTAAAAGACTTACCTGATAGTCAGACCAAAACATGTCTTATTACTTATATGCAGTGATTGACTCAAGCAATAGAGGGATTGACTATGACATCACGTAACATTGATCAATTGGGTAGTCGTTATCATGTTTTACTTACGTCTTATGAACCATGAACAGGTTCATGTAGCTCATTTGATGGACTTATTGATCATATTGGTCGCTTGCATCAGACTATGATGCGTGTTCATGATACAATAAAAACTGTTCAATGACGTTTGGACTCGTACTCAGTTTCAGAGTATAATACCTTGTGTACATATTGATCGGTTCATGGTCTTACTTGACTTCAGGCTCAGTCTCGATCGGTGGTTCAATTTATGAAACAGGGAGAAGTATGACTCAAAAAGGTAGATAATGTATTGGAGTATCTCAATCAACTTAAACAAAGACTTCAAACCCATTAGTGTCAATAAAGACCTCGCATCAATAAGTTGCAAAAAAAATAGTTTTGATTATTATCAACATATGTTTTCGTTAGTGATTCTGATTATCGTACTATGAGTATTGCGATATACTGGTTCGTATATCTTTTTTTGGTTTCAGCAAACACATCGTATCAAACAAGCATCATCTATGAGATACTTGATGGTAAGAATTCAAAATGAAGTTGGGGCAGATCAATCCAAATCTACTATTTCAACTATGAAGCAGAATATTGAACTTATGAATCAATTTCTCAAAAATATGGGTAGTTTACGAAAAGATGATACAAAGCATAAACATCTTGGTCAGTCCTATATTTCTCTTGAGTTAATTTGAGAGGATGAGTTAATTAAATTTGTAGTAGGATGTCCCAAGGAATATTTTGCATATTGTGAACAGACCATTGGATCATTTTTCCCATGAAGTAGTGTTGATCCAATACCCATGCCTAAACTCTTGATTGAAGGAAAATATGCAAGTGGTGGTGAGATTGTTTACTCCAAGGATTTTCATTTACCAGTCAAAACATATGAACAATTTGAGGCTGATCCCATGGATAGCATTCTTTCATCATTTAGTAAACTTACTGCTGATGAAAACTTGGCTATTCAGTTATTGATTAGTCCTATTGATGAGCGTTTTATTCGTCACCATAGACAGTGACTTGATATGGTCAAAAAATGAAAGAAAAAACGCGGTATAATAGGCATTCTTTCAAAACTATTTTCAGGTATTATTGATAATCTGACCAAAGGCAAAGACGAGAAAGAAAAAGAACCAAAAAAGGAAGAAAAACAGCATTATAATAATCAACAATCTGGTGATATCGATAAGAAATTTGATGATGAGTTGTTTGATGTTCGTATCAAAGTATTTTCTTCTTCACCCTCCTATCAGAGAGCAGAGCAGACGGTTCAGGATATGGTAAGACTTTTTGGTCAATTTACGTATTCATGACTTAACTCATTCAAGTTTAAGCTTATGACATCATTGTCTGAGTTTACAACAATATTGACTCAAAGACTTCGAAACGTAGTTTGGTCCCCACGATCCAAGCCAAAACAAACTATTATGAGCATCAAAGAACTTAGTTCCTTGTATCATTTTCCTCATAGTAGGTTCAACAAAAACCCGAGAATTAGATGGCAAAAATTTAAAATTGTTCCAGCACCTGATTACTTACCAAATCAGTGACTACTTATCGGTTATAATATTTACTCATGAGTCCATAAGGAGGTGAGAATTAGTGATGAGGATAGATTTAGACATTTTTACTGTATCTGACAAACTGGTACAGGAAAAACAACAGCTCTTCTTACGATGGCAAAGGATGATCTTATCAATGGAAGGGGTTTTACGTTTATTGATCCACATGGAGATTTTTGCGAAAAGCTACTTGATTACTTCCCAAAAGATAGAATAGATGATCTTATTTATTTCAATATTGCTGATTTTGATAACCCACTGGGATTTAATGTTTTGGAGGCTCATACTCAAGAAGAAAGGGATGTTATCATTTCAGATCTGATTGATATGTTTGTGAATATGTATGGACATGAGATATTCTGACCACGTATACAGGACTATTTTCGTAATGCTTGCTACTGTCTTATGGAACAACCAGATGGTGGTACGATGTCAGAAATTGTCAGATTATTTGTAGATGGTGCTTTCAATAAAATCAAAGTCGATAAGATGACGAATCCAGTATCGAGAGCATGGCGAGAGAAAACCTATAAATCAATGGGAGATAGAGAAAAAGCAGAGATGATTCCTTATTTCCAAGCAAAATTCTCCCCTTTTACTGACAATAGTATCGTTCGTAATATTGTTTGACAGCCACAAAGTAGTTTTAACTTTTTTGATGCAATGCAAAACAATAAAGTTATTTTAGTCAATCTTAGTAAGTGATTGCTTGGTGAGGAGAGTTCCCAATTATTGGGTAGGTTTATTTCTACTCAGATCAAGGTTGCAGCACTCAAAAGAGCAAGTATGTTAGAACATGAAAGAAATGCTCATTATCTCTATGTAGATGAGTTTCAAAACTATGTGAGTAAGTCTTTTGAGTCGGTTTTGTCTGAGGCTCGTAAGTATAAACTTGGACTTGCTGTAGCTCACCAATATATTGATCAACTTAAGCAATGATGACTTGGCGGTCAAATTGATCTCAGTAAGGCGATTTTTGGTAATGTGGGTACGATGATGGCATACAAGGTGTGAGCTCCTGATGCAGAGTTTCTTGAAAAAGAATTCGCTCCTGAGTTTAATCAACTAGATTTAGTCAATATGGATAAGTTCAAATGAGTTATGAAACTTTCAGTATGATCACAACCTACTAGGCCTTTTAGTATCTCTATTCTTAATCCTTATACGCCACCGCTACATTCTATCGAAAAAAAACAACTTATTAAAGAAATATCAGCTCTCAAACGAGGTAGAAAAAAAGACCTCGTTGAAAAGGAGATCTTTTATAGAGTGGGAGCGTAAAGGTATGAGTTGAACTAGAGACGGATTGATGAGAGGTTGATTATTCTCCAAGATTATTCAAATCAATTGATCATTGAGTTTTACCATCATTGTTATCCACTACTTCATAACTAAGGATTCACAATGTTTGGAGTTCTAGGGTTGCAGTACTACCATTGAATGAGGCGATAGTAGCGCCATTTTTTTTGATAATTCATTCCACCACTTTTCCATCGTAATCAGTAAAAAATAGCACAACTTTGTAGATTCCATTTTCAAGCTTAACGGTAATTTGATTGGTAAGTAACAGTGGAAGTTGGTTGGTAACTTGAGTAGAAGGCTTAGTTACTTGGATACTTGATGTTGAGGTTTTGCCATCTTCAGCTGTAGCTTTGATTCATAAAACCAGAGAACCTTCAAGATTTGATAAATCAATAGTTTTGAGATCGGTAATTGATGGTTGATCATATGATATTGTTTGGACGTTGTTTCAATTCACCAAAATATCTATAGTTGTTATTTGTTTGGATGAACTAGCGGTATACCATAGTGAAATAGTATTACCAACAGTTTCTCCATTTAGTGGTTTGATAATGGATGTGGAAATTCAGTCTTTATGTTGGAGTGATGGTATCTCTCAGCTTATCAATGATCATTGCTCTCATGAAAGAAATCTCCTTTGGATACATTCTTCAGTGGGTTCTGCATAAATCGTATCTCATTGTATTTGAGATCATGATGAATCAAATATCTCATAGCTATATCATTTACCAGTGTATCTCATAATATCTTTGAGATCTTTTTTGTCCGGCATAAAGGTTTGAGGTTCATTGATGTAAACAGTAATAATATCTGATGCTGGAGTGAGTTCACTTATCTTACCCATACAAAGTCTATCAATTTCTACTTTTCTAACACCACCGTCATAATCGGTAGGTAGATTATCGATAAATCCCCATGTAGAAACTCTCATAGCCGATGGGGTTTGTTCGCTTGCTAGTTTTCATGAGTATTTTGATATAGTAAGTTGTTTTACTTCTACTGGTTTCATATCTTCATTTCTGAGATATCCATTTGTTTTAAGTTTTGTCCAAAATTTATTCCATGTACTATGATTAACCCGTCAGCCATAGGCATCGGCATGCATGGGTTTTCCAGAGGTGTTTCATGCTCGGAACAGTGTAACTTTACTAGGTGTATAGGTTGCTAACCAACCATCTCTTGGTAGTATTTTTTCTCAGGATCTTCGGTTACTTGTACCTGTTTTATGCGCAAACTTGATTCAGGGGAAGTTAAACTTTTTGGCCCAATCTCATGGTAAATTTGCTGGATCCGAAAGAATTTTCCACAATAAGTAAGCGATACCCGCACTAATTACTTGTTTGGGTCTTATATCACTTTTTTTGTAAACAATACTCCCATCGGGACGTCTAATCTCCAAGATAGGATCAATTGATCATGGTTTACCTCATGCTGAAAGATGAGAATACATTGTAGCCAATTCAAACATTTCCATTTCAGCAGCACCGATTGCCATAGGGGGTCCATAGTTTTTGCTTTTGGAAAATGTTTTGACTCACATTGCTTGAGCAAAATCAATGAATGCGTCTTGCTCTCATGCTGCAAAATACATCTTGATAGCTGGAATATTTCTCGAAAATGCTAATGCTCTACGTAAAGACATTGGCCCCATAAACTTCCCATCTGCATTATCTGGATCATACTCACCAAGCTTGAAGGGGATATCAAAAATAGTAGTATCAAGAGTAAGCGGTATGGTCATAAATCATAGTGCATACCATAATGGCTTTATCGTACTTCATGGTTGTCTTGGTCTTTGGATTACGTCGACATTTCAATCTATGGCTTCATTGTAATAGTCAGCCGATCAGACATATGCTAACACATCACCATTTTTACTATCAAGGTGAATAAGAGCGGTATTGTTTCAGCCATATGATTTAATACTTCCAATGGATTCTTGGATTGAGTCCAATGCCATTTGTTGAATTTTGAGGTCTAGGGTGGTTTTGATAACAAGTCATCATTTTTTGAGCATATCTTCACCATAACTACCAATATATTTATTATTTTCTTCTTTTAGAAGATCAAGTATCCAAAAAACAAAATGTGGCGAATCAATCGTAATCTTTGCTCTACTAAAAGAGTAATGCATACCTTTTATTATAGCATCTTTGACTTCTTCTATTGTGATATAACTATCTTCATACATTCTAGCTATTACATAGTCTTTGCGTCAAGGAACATATTTAATTTTATATAACTCATTGTTGGTAGTATATTCAAAATCAATTAATCATTGTAAATATTTGAGCATATCTTCAGAGCTTGTTTTGGATTTGAGTCTACTATCGTCCATAATTGATCTTACTTTGTTTAGTATTTCGATTTGTAATGATCATGTAAGTTCTACCTTCTCTCCTGATGGATCAATAACTTCTAGCTCTCCGACCAATCATGCTCTATTTTTGTATGGATCGAATTTACTTGGTGCTTTGGGTATTGCAGCCAAGACGGAGCTCTCAAATACTCACAATGTATCAGCCTTGGAAGAAAAATATGTTTTGGAGGCGGCTTGTACCCCATAACTATTATTGCCAAGGAATATATAGTTAAGATATAATTCAAGAATTTTTTCTTTTACTTTTCTGTCTCTTTCTTTGTTAGAAATACCTGGTGAGTTTTTTTCTACTTGTTTTTTGAGTAAATCACCAATCTTTATTGTTAATACCAATTCTTTAAGTTTTCTTTTTATACTTTTTTCAGGAGTTAATAAGAGATTTTTTACCAATTGTTGAGTAATAGTAGATCATCATTGGCTAGCTCATCATCAGATATCACGGACTATCGCTCTAGCAATACCCATAAAATCAATACCTGCATTCGACCAAAATGACTTATCTTCAGCTGCAATAATAGCATTTTGCATCATTGGTGATATTTGTCAAAGAGGTATATACTCTCTATTTTCGTCAAATACTCTATAGAGAACCTCTCAATTTCTGTCAGTAATAGTGGTTGTTTGTGATAAATTAAGTGATTCTACTTTTTTGAGATCTGGTAACTCTCTAATAATAAACGTATAAAATAATACTGATAATACTACAAGCGGTATAAATAAAAAGATAACAGGAAGCCATAAATATGCTCAACTTATCTCAAATGATCTATATTTATGTTTCATGGTTTGAAACCAATTGGGTTTCCTATAATAATGAGCTCATACAAATTTAGACATACTCTCTTGATACATAATAAAATAATGATATAATCAACTAATAATTTTTCTGCTATAGAAATCAACGTGCTCATCGATCGAATCTAAATCATTGTGTATAGGGCTTTAGTTTAATAAATACTTGATCAAGAAATAATCTAATTGATGGTCATTTGACGATAATCTGATATCTGAATGTATCATGCATTTTGTAGATCGTTGCTGGGATTGCAAACAACTCTATATCACTATAATGTTCTTGTTGTTTGATGAGTAGTAGATCATGAAATAAAGCATTGATTTTATTAAAAAGCCTCGACTCAATTTTGTTTCTATAGCTAATAATGCATAATTCTCCATGAGGCGGGTAGTTGTGTTTGAGTCTGAATATCTCATCATGTTCCCAAAACTGTTCGGGTTTTTGTTGTACAATACTTGTGATAATGGTGTTATCAGGTTTTCTGGTTTGTAAGATAATTTCAGGAGTAATACCAGAGGTGACTATATGTTGTAAAAATATAAAATGATCATGGTTAGTATTTATATCAGGATATCATGGTGTATCTGCATTATGAAAAACAACCAAACCAATAGTGCGAATACGAGGAGATGATAAAATACTTGTAGCTACAATAATACGTGATTGTTTCGTTGATTCTAATGTCTCTGTAATTTTTTTTTTACTTTGATTTGATGATGCTGATATAATCAATGGGTCAATTCATCGTTCATCACGACAATATTGAGCTATAAATTGAATGCCAACCCCATATTCTTTGATAGATCATCCACACTCAGGACAATGATTGAGAACTTGATAGGGTTCTTGGCATACTGAACATAGTCAAAACAGATGATTATGAATATTATGATATAATCAGATTGGAATATCACAATGTTTGCAGTATGGTATATAACCACATGTTTCACATATCATTCCGGTGTGAACTCATTTTTTATTTATATATATCAGGACTTTTTGACCTTGTTTGAGAACCTCAGTGATCTTTTGGATAGTATCACCATGAAAAGGTTTGGGTAATCATTTGGTAGAAATAACAATGATGTTGGGTTTATTCATTGGTTGTATTTACACTCAAAAAAAATACACATAAAGTATGCCTTCGTATCTTGGTCAGAACTTTTTGATAGACTCTAAAGCAAAAGCATATATTCGCACTCTGGTTACAACCTTCAAAGAACGTTTTGGTATTGTTCATTGTATCGAAGTTGGTCCAGGGAAAGGAGCTATTACAAGACTTATTACACCGCTATTTGGTCAGGAGTTTTATGCTATTGAAAAAGATACAACATTCAAGCCAATCTTACAAGAACTCTTGAATGATCTACCAGACTCTCATATCGTGTTTGATGATATATTGAATGTCAATCTTCTTACAAGGTTTTCTTTGAATCGAGATAAAACGTTGGTATATTGATCACTTCCCTATTATATAACCTCACCAATTATTGGGAAATTATTTCTCCCTTGTGTCTCTTCCTCTGTTGGGGATGAGAGAGGCTGACTTTGAACGCCGGTAAGTCTGCCTTTGACGGATAAACATGGTGATGAGAATCAATCACTATATGGTATTTTTATTGTCCAGAAAGAGTTTGCTGAAAAGATTCAGACCAACGCCAAAAAGAAATCATATCTGCGACGATTACTTAACTACCAATACACTGTTACGTATCATAAAACCATCCCAGCAAAATGATTTTCGCCCGCCCCCAAAGTGGATAGTGCTATCATTTCTATTACCCCTTGAATCACACAAAACATTGACTATAATCTGATGCTATCACTCTTGGACCGCATTAGCTGATTCAAAAGAAAAACCATTGGAAAGATCATAAAAATATTACAAAAAAACATTGAATTTTCCCCCCTTGAAGCAGCGAGTCCGCCTTCAGCGGGTAAAATTGGGGGTGAGGATAATCAATCCTATTCTATTTTCAAAAAAAGGATAGAGGAATTGAGTTGGGAAGAGATGAAAGTGTTAGTGGAGGTCCTCAATAAATAACCCAATTACCGGTGCACACAATGATTTCTTTTTTATGTTGGTTATTTTATAAGTATACGTAGTGATATATGTCAAAACTGATTATCGATCAATATCAGAATATTAACTCTATGATTCTTGATCAAGCAAAGGACTTATCTCCATGGGATTGATTGAGATTGGATTTTGATGACCCTTACACAAATAATAAATATATACATTTTCTCAAGTCTCAATTGATAGGTATTCTCACTTCTCATGACAATGAGCTACTTTCTTTTGCTTGATTTGGACAAGATGATTGGTTTAATCCATATATTGCTAACATTGTATGAAGTAATCATAATGAAAGTTGTTTTTTTATGTATTTTTTTACTCCAGAAAAGTTACGTGGTAAATGATATGGGAAAACTCTTTATCAATCAATTATTACTTATTTACAAAGCACATGAAAATATCAGTATATGAACTATACTACTGTAGATATAAATAATGTCACTAGATATAAAAAACGATGAGCAGAACAAAAAAAGAAAGAAAATCTTTTTGATAACAAAAAAGAATACTATTTAACTCATTCGCTATAATCTTTTCATTTGATTATCTTATGGAACCTTGGGAAATAAGTAACATAAAACGAAGTTTTATGATTACGACATGGAAGAGGTTCCTTAGCTGGATTTATTGAAGCAACATTGATTGCTAGGTGAATGTATCATCCAACATTATTCGTAGAAACTGATAATGAAATAGGTAAAAAATTCTGGATTTCGCAGTGACGAGATAATTTATATCAAGTTGATTGTTTTGTTAAAAATTTAGAGAATAGATAAAAAATTGCTTTTACTTATTTATAAGTATTATTCTGATGAAAAATCCCAAGCCCAGGATAACCCTTCAGTATATTCATAACTATTTAACAGAAGATTTATGATTGAGTTTTAATAATAGTTGAAATGGCGGTTCCCATATCAATAGATATTTTCGTATTAAAGATAATTGAGAAATTTCAAAAAATAATCTCAATATTTCTATACAGAATACCACCAAAAAAAATCTTCAGAATGAAATAAACCTAATTGTTATATCCCAGAATATCTCAAAATTTATGCACAATGGAGATGCTACCAAATATTTAGATTACAAAAATGCAATATTGGAAAGCATTTCTTGAAAAAAATGATCGTTTTAACTCTGATAGTTCTTACTTACCATATCTTACTTTAACTTACTCCGCACCATACGAAAACATGGAACCAGCTATGCCATAGCGACAGCATTTTTCCCGAAAGAAATTCGTGATAAGGTGTTGCTACTCTATAGTTTCGTAAGAAAGCCAGATATTATTGTAGATTCAGGTTATTCATCATCTCATTATAGTAGTGCAAAAGAACAACTACAGTCTATGCTCGAGCAACTTGCTTCAGATTATAGAAATATGTTTGATGATTTGGTGCAGAAAAGTGGAGAATACGATGGATTCTTATCTCTTGCAAAGTCCTCATGATTAATACTCGATGATGCGGAGTGTTTTTATGCAGCAATGATCCAAGATTGTTATAAACATAGGTATAATAAGATGTCAGAACTCTATGATTATATGTATGGATCGGCAGTAATTATCTGACTGATGATGAATAAAATCATGAATTGTAATACCACTCTTTGTAACTACCATGGTTGAGAACTTGCTGATGCAATGCAACTCACGAATTTCCTGAGAGATGTTAAAGAAGATTATATACAACTAGATCGTATCTATCTTCCTAGTGAAGAATTAGCAAAGTTTTGACTTACGCACGAAGACATTATCAATCTTTGTAAAGACAAAAAAGATTGAGCCGTTTGGAAGCTTTTCAGAGAATTCATGAAGCATATGATAGCAATGTGTAGAAAACACTATCGTAATGCGGAACAATGATATCAGTACTTACCAGCATACACTCGTTCTGCTATATCATTATCTTGAGCACTATATGAAGGGATACTTGATAAAATAGAACACAATAACTATGATGTATTCACAAAATCCGCAAAAACTACGTTATTTGATAAATTACAAATAATCCGAAAATGGAAAAAAAACAAAAAACAGTATCAATAGTCTGATGAGGTATAGGATGACTAGCGTCAGCAATATTATTGGCAAAAGCTTGATACAAGGTTTCCTTGTATGAGAAAAACGAATGTCTGGGTGGACGCGCTAGTATACTCCATAAAAATGGTTATACTTTCGATATGTGACCAAGTCGATATCTTATGCCAGATATCTTCGAAGAGTTCTTCGAATCCATCGGCGAAGATATTCATGATCATCTCGATCTACAAAGATTGAGTCCAAGTTATAGGGTTTTTTATGAGGATAAATGAATAAATAATCAATGAATAAATAATAAAATTGAGATCACGAAGCATAATTGAAAAATATGTTGTAATAATATTTGATTATTTTGATATAATAATACTGAAGAGAAGTTCAGGAATGGAGTTCTTGCAGTCATAAAAAATATACAGACCGGCAAGTTTTTATTCCAAATCAAAAAGAAAGCACATCACGTAATCACCTTATGCGGTTGATGAATAGAAGAATGAGAAAATCTCGAAGACACTATAATTAGAGAAATTACAGAAGAAACAGGTTTAGTAAAATCTAACATAATAACTAAATTATGAGACAGTACCTATCTTCGTTACAGAAAGTGAGATGATAATTTATTTGGCACTAATGACTTTTACTATATTGAAGTAGAATCTGATCTGACTGATTGAGTTTCTCAAGAAGAACAAGAAATAAACTGAAATATATGGCTTGATGAAGATGAGGTATTGAAATCTATAACATTTTATAGTCACTTGATCGGATGGTTCAGATTTTTAGAACGGAGAGATTGAAAAAAAGATTACAATAAGGCAGATAAAATATTTATAGAACACTGCGAAAATGAGGGATTTATATATTGAAAGGGTGGACTAAACTTTCTCGACATATACTCCGATCCTCAACGCATGTCAGACACCTTTGAATCTATTGAGACATGATCAGGAAAACAATTTCTGACTTTCCTAGAAAGAGCGAAAACACAATATGAAATAGGCATGGAGTTTTGTAAGAAAAACTATGACAGCGTATTCGACTTTTTCCGTCGAGATATCATGCGGAAAGGGATTAAACTCAATATTCGAACAACGATAAATAAGTACGTGGCTAGATTTTTCAAAAATCAGCTTATCCGTAAAATTATGCAATATACCACTGTCTTTCTTGGTACCGCTCCAAAGCAAACACCGGCACTCTATAATATCATGTCTCATTGTGATTTTGGAATGGGAGTACGATATCCGAAATGAGGTATTCATGAAATCGCAAAGGCACTACACGCTATAGGATTGAAACATGGGGTAGAATATCATTTGAATACTGAAGTAGTATGATGTGAGATAGAAGATAAGCAGATAAAGAATCTTACTAAAAGGAATTGAAAGGCTCTTAGTTCAGATATCTACCTCATCAACGCGGACATGGCATGGTTTGAAACTCAGATTATCCCTAATCAATATCAAACCTATCCAAAATCATATCGAGATAAAAAAATCTTTGCTCCATCAGGATTTATCATCTACGCAGGCATAAACAAAAAACTCCCGAAGTTAGATCATCATAACCTTTATTTTTGTGAAGATCGAGACAAGAATTTCTGACAAATATTCGATACTAAGGAACTACCAGATAATCCAAGTATTTATGTTAGCAAAATAACACATACAGATCCTACTATGGCGCCAGAATGATGTGAAAATCTCTTTATTCTTGTTCCTATACCCAATGGAATAAAAATTACTGATAATCAGAAAGAACAGTATAAAAATATGGTACGATGAATTGTAGAGCAGATGGCCGATGAAGACATTGTCTGACATATAGACACAGAAGAAATCTTTACTGTTGATAATTTCAAATCACGTTATAACTCATGGAATTGAACAGCACTAGGACTTGCGCATCCTATTATGCAAACTGCAGTATTTAGACCAAATAATATCAGCAAAAAGCTGGATAACTTATTTTATGTCTGACACAATACCAATCCATGAATAGGGGTGCCGATGGTACTGATCAGTGCTCAGTTGGCTCTAGCGAGGATTTTGAAGTATAACTAGGATACACATTGGTGGAAGTGAGTAATTTATAAAAAAAGCCCAATCCAATAAAGGAAAGTGGAACATTTACTTTTCAGTTTCAAAAATCCCTTTATCAAGATTTTTTTTCACGTTATTCCATAAAAAAATCTTCCCGTTCATTGTTATATAAACTCCATGTGGCAATAATTGCACTGAGCTAAGGGCGGCGCCAATATTAAATAGAGCATCAGAGTTTTCTTTATTTGCAGGAATCATAGCGCCCAAAAGCACAATAGTTTTTGGAATGTTTTTTTGTCCAAGATATTTTGCTGTGGCAGGCATTTTCATTGTGCCATGCGTGATAATAATTTTATCCTCTGAACATTCCAAACATCTTTTGTAAACGAGTTCCCGATCCTTGTTGTTTATATGGCGACTATCTTTTTGCAATAACTCATCAATGCTATATTTTAGTGTAATTTTCGACTGCCTCAAGAGATCGGGGACGAGTGATTTGTGCTTTTGAGGCGCGTCTTTTTCAAATTCATACTCTAAATCATCAATGGTACCGCCCGTGATAATAAATTTTATTGTCATAGTCATATTAGGGAAGATTTTTTATATAAATGTTGCGATTGTCCCGCTTTCTACCTTAAAGGGCTTTTTCTCGATTTCGCCTAACGTTTGATTCTCGTCTGACGTTCCAAGTATGTGCAGACAGAGATTGTTGTGCGCCCCGAAGGGCAAGCGAAGCGCAGAGTTAAATAAAATAGCTTTATATATATTTTGATATATATTCTTTAATATGGTGATGTATCTTTTTATGACCTTCGGTATTTGGGTGTAACCCATCGGAAAGATCAGATTCGTTTATTACATGCATTAATGGAATAAAATGAACTTGATTTTCTTTACATACGTTGGCAATGATTTCATCATATCTTTCTATGTCTTTATTTTGCCAAAATTCATTCTCATTCCAAGGTTGGGTTAGTTTATCATCTACTCCCATTAATCCTGTAAAGAAGATTTGTTTTGAATATTTTTTTGCTGTCATTATTATTTTTTGCAAATTTCTTTTAAATTCATCTTGAGGTATAAAAACATTACCAGGAGTATCTATATATCTTGGATCATTTGATCCGATGGAAAATAATAAGATATATTCTTCTGGCTCTATTGCATCTATTTTATTGATATCTGATTCTAAAAATTTTAAAACACCTCTAGTGTCATTAGATGAAACTGCAAGGTTATATACTCAAATCCCTTGGTCATTATAATCTTGCAAAAAGCTGGTTTTAAGTCTTTCAACCCAACCGCCTTTTTCATTATCAAATGCTCACCAGGCAATGCTGTCACCAAATACTAGAATCTTAGCCATATTATTTTATATTAAGGTTTAAATAGTTTTCTATTGTATTCAATTAGGTACAACGTTTGCCACTGATCTGATCGTCCATAGCGATAGCGGAAGATGTCCGATAATCGCTGTTGTGTGACCCGAAGGGTTCAGTTTCCTTTCTGCCTCGTGAAAATTCAATTTTGACTTTATTTTTCAAGCCAAACAAAATAAGATTTTTTCCATTTAGCGATCAAAAGAGGGGTTAGGGGTGAATTTTGCGAGCCAACTTTATTTTTATTCCAATTTGCTATTTTTCTTTGATTTCGATATCTGATAAACAATAAAACTAGACAAGATTATAATTGCACTAATTATTAACAACCATAATCTTCGAGATCATTTTGTAATTCAAGAAGTTCGTGGTGATTTAAATACATAATAGATAGAAACTGTATTAAATACGATTGCCACTCCAACCACAAAATACATTACTATATTTCATCAGGGGATTTTCCGTATAGTATTAACATTTTCCTCGTACAGGTTATGATATTTTTTACGAATTACAGGAAGTGCTATGTACATATGATATAGTGAAAAGCACCAAACAACTACCAATCAAGCTAAGATTAGGTTAAAAGCGACTGTAAGAGTGTTAAATATTGTAAAAATACTGACTATTATAATTGATAAAACCATTTGCAATCATATAGCAACAACAGGTACTTCTTTAGAGTTTTGTTTTGCTATTTTATGATGAAATATTCATTCTTCAGCAAATGTAACTAAAAGTCTAGAATACTCAGTAAAATAAGTTATTAATTGTCAGAATACTGCTCAAATTATTAAGATCGAAACCAATTTTCAGAGGATTGGGAAAACTGTTCATACAGACTGTGATAGTCATATTATAGGATCTACTTTTCATGGTTCAGATATAAGCAATATAGCAATCATTCAGAATAGATATGCTAATACTAAAATTAAATTTCATCGTGTTAGCATTTTTTTTGCACTGTGCTTCAAATCTTTAACTTCTCATCACATATTGAATGGATCTTCAACACCAAGTAATCGTAATATCGCCGCAGAGTAAACATATCAATAATTAGTAAAGTCTGGGACAAGCTGAGATAATTCAAAATTATTTGGGTGTGATCAAAAAAATATTCAAACAAGAAGTGCTATTATAGCAGTTGCAACCGATCATAAAAACAAAGTACTTATAACTTTTTTCGTTTTGTTAATATGCAAAAAAGCGATTAGTGATGCAACAAATATTAAGATTATTTGTAAAATTAGGATTTGTACATTTGAAAATGTTGCTCAAAACAAGTATTCTATATGTTTTGCAATAGCTGTTGTTACTAAAGGCATTAGTAACAATATTGGAAGTCGAGATAATCGTCAAGATGCAAATCAATGTACTTTTCCAAAAGCATTTTTAATTCGAGTGTAAGATCAAGATTGGACCGGAAAGACGGTTCATAACTCATAGACTATTAGACTTGCTGGGACTAAGAAAGTTAGCACGGCAAGTAGAAACATTGATACAGATGTTCGCCCTCATCAAATCATTTGAGCTCCTCCGTATGCTCAAAAAACAATTGTCACAAATATTGTAACAAGACTAAAAGTTTTAATGTTTTTGCTAAATTTGGCCATAAATTGTAATTCAAAAAGAATAGTGGCTAAAATAAGATAATTTCTCCTTAAATAGGATTTCTGAAGGACTATGATAGTTCAAAAATTTTCTTGGTTTTAAGTTAATCTTTTTTTCTGCTTTTTCAATATCAGAGTTTGATAAGTTCTGATGCTGTATGTCCATGAATAGCGAAATGAAGTTTATTCTGTACTTTGGCAAAAAAATCTTTTGTTAGTTGGTCGTCTTTAATGAATCTCCGCGAAGCTTGCTTCGCGGAGATTCATTTTTCTCCTATCCCCTAAAAATCCCTAGTATTTTGAATTGACTTTATTATAATCCTCCTATTCTGTCAATGCTCGCAAGTAAGTCGAGTCTTGTGTATACATCAATGATATGAAAGAAGACCTATAATATTATACTTACGTAAGGTATGATCTATCATCCGTGGTCCGTGTACACTCTTTTCTTCTTCCTCATCGGACGTTTGATCGAATAGTTTTGGTCTTTTTTTTGTACCATTTTTTACTTTTTTCTTCTTTTTTTTATGTTATTTACTGAAATGAAACTCAAACCATCAATTCTTGGTGCTATCAAGAAGATGGGTTATGAGACAGCAACACCAATCCAACAAGAAGTTATTACTCATTTTATTTCATGACAACACATTGTCTGACAGTCACAAACAGGAACTGGTAAGACAGCAGCGTTTGTCATACCAACACTCGATGCTATTGATCCTACCAAAAGAGTAGTACAAGCTCTTGTATTATGTCCAACCAGAGAGTTGGCTGTTCAAACTGAAGAAGAGTTTTACAAACTTTCATGGTGAACCATTGGCATTAGAACTTGTGTTGCATACTGATGATCAAATATCTTTAGACAAAAAGAAAAGATTATGCAATGAGCACAAGTAGTAATAGCTACTCCATGAAGAGCTATTGATTTGATCCAAAGATGATTTCTTAAACTTCATAATGTTCAATATTTAATATTGGATGAGGCTGATAGAATGTTGGATATGTGATTTAGCGAGGATGTGGAGTATATTCGATCACATTGTACTAATATCAAACAAATCATGTCATTTAGTGCAACAGTGACTCACGAACTCAAGGATATGCTTACCAAGTATATCGGTTCTGATTATCATCATATTGTTATTACTCCAGAGGTTGTCTCCCAAAAAATTGATCATATGTTTATCATGGTGCCTTGGGACCAAAAGATTGAGATGCTCGCCAAGTATCTTTCAGAACATGACCAACAAAAGATTCTGATTTTTACTCAAACCAAAATAGGAACTGATGAATTAGTTGATAAGCTGACTGATATGGGTATTGACGCATTTGCTATTCATGGTGATATCAAACAAAGGGATAGAAATAATACCATCAAAGCATTCAAAGAAAATAAAGCCAAAATATTGGTTGCTACTGATGTAGCAAGTCGTGGTCTCAATCTCAATCAGATTGATTTGGTACTCAATCGAGATGTGCCACAAGATCCTGAAGCATACGTTCATCGTATTGGTCGTACAGGTCGTGCATGAGCTGATGGTAAAGCTATTACACTTGTTACGAGAGAAGAAATGAAGTATATACATGCTATCGAAAAAAGAAACAAGATCACTATCAAGGAGGTAGATGTACATGGTAATGAACTTGAAAGACCAAAACATACATCCATGAGTCATAAAACCTTTGGTAAGAGCTTTGGTTCGAGAAATGGACGCTCTGGATTTGGTCGTTGATGAGATCGCGGTGGTCGTTGATGAGATCGTGGATATAGCTCACAACGCGGATGATCGAGATCTGAATCTCCATGGTATCGCAGACAAGAACGTATAAATAGTGGAGATACTTCACCAAAATGAAGAGATGGTGCTCCTGAAACTAGATCATTTGAGAGATCTGATGCTAGGCCATCAAGATGATTCTCTAAACCATGATGACGTGATTGATTTTCTAAACCATCATGAGAACGTCTATCAAGAGATGGAAATAGATCATATAGTTGATCATCTTCTAGGAGGTCAGACTCTCAATCGTTTCCAACGAGAGAATTTGATAGATCTGATGCTAGACCATCAAGATCTGGAACAAGAAACTCGTATGGTTGATCTTCATCATCATGAGAACGCTGATCGAGAGATTGAAACAAATCATTTGGTTGATCAAGATGATTCTCTAAATCATGACCAAGATCTTGATGACGTAGTTGATCGGGTAGACCATCAAGTCGTCGCTCTTCATGATCGTTTGGTAGTCCAGATTATAATCCTAGAGGATAATAAATTATTGATCAATGTATAAATTGGTTGATATAAGATTAGTATTTGAATCATGCTTATTCTTTTATTTTCGAGTAAATGATCAATCTCTATCAATCGAGTTATGAGTGAGTTCAGGGTATCTATCATTATGATACTTCCAACCCATGACCACATATTGTGATTTCATGTCTAACACATTGATGAGAGTTGTTATGACTAAGAGTTATTGAGTATTTGCTCAATGAGTATACTATTTGTCCTAAACTCACCCTATGATCAATAACTTTTATGATATCCAATATCAAAGCATACGAACACTTTCTGCAAACCAATGATATGGCATGATCCAGATATATTGATGAAAACATGAATAGATGTGCTACCAGTGAAACAATTTGTTATTGATCAAGTAGTGAGGCAAAAAGGTTACGTGAGATTGTTCCTTTTTTGGAGATAGCTGATTATCATATAGATATTCATTCTACCAGCCAATCAGCCAAATCTATGGCGATATACACATCTCGCTCAATGTGATTGTATCAACATATTATTAATGCTGACGAACATTATCAGGATCTTATTCTTTATCAAAAGGGTAGTCCTCTCATCGATATTTGTGAAACTCATTGATGATATGGACTATGACTGGAGACTGGTAGGGAATGAGATAGTAAAGCATATCATAATGGAGTTGAAAACGTATTGAGTGTATTGCATCATCTATGAATGATAGATTCTGTAGATATGAGACCAGAACCAAAGAGTAATACTGTCTATTGTATTATAGGCTCGATTATGGTGAGTGATGCAAAAACATTTATACCTACAAAACATTATCAACATAATGAATATATTATAAGCTGAACTATTATTGCTCATCAGGATTGAAAACCTATCACTATAAATACTGATTGCATGATAGTTATGCCTAGTAAACAGATTATATGATGAGAAGAATACTGTTTTTTGGCGGCAGGTAAGTGATAATCTATTACTTTTTGATATATTCGAGTTTGTTCTTGAAAACCGTACTGAAACAACTACTATCAATATATCTTATTTTACATATAAAAATCAATCACACTATAAACCATGGATATTGCTGATATTAAACTACCGCCACACAACAATGATGCTGAGAAGTGAGTTCTTAGTTGTGTGTTTTTGGATAATGATAGTATGTACATACTTGATGCAATTCAATTGTATTCAGAGGATTTCTACCAAAAGGAGCATGGATTGATTTTTGAAGCAATGTCACAATTAAGGAATGCCAAAAAAACGATTGATGTAGTTACTGTGGGAGATCAGCTCACCAAAAATGGTCATTTCGAAGCTATTGGAGGTTCTGATTATCTGTATGATTTGAGTTTATATCTGATGACTCCTTCGGTATGCGGAGAGTATGCCAAAATCGTAAAGGAGAAATCTATCTTGAGGTCTATTTTGAGGGTTTCACAAAAGATAATCTGAGAAGTGTATAGTGAGAAGGATACCCCAGGTATTATTGATGCGATTGAAAAACAAATTTTCTCACTTATTCAATATAACCAGTGAGAGTCGCTCAAACACATTAGTGAGTTGCTTAACCTCAGAGTAGAGGAGCTTATGTATATTGCTGATCATCCGGAAGAGATTGATGCTGGCAAATGTATGTCTGGATATCATAATGTTGACAATTTAACAGGCGGCTTCAAGCCATGAGAGTTAATTATTTTGGCTGCTAGACCGAGTATGGGTAAGACAGCTTTTGCTTTGAATCTTTTACTCAATGCGGCGATTGGTCAAAAAAAATCAATTGCATTGTTTTCGCTTGAAATGTCAGCACTGTCCATTATAGATAGACTATTGAGTACGCAAACAAAAATCCCTATGGAACATATCACCAAGTGACTTTTATCAGACCAAGATTATACATCGATAGGTGAAGCTATAGCAACATTATCTGAATTTAACATTTATATTGATGAGCACTCTAATACTATCCCTGTTATTAAGTCCAAACTCAGAAAGATAGTTGTGGAAAAGGGTAAAGTTGATTTGGTTATTATCGATTATCTTCAGCTTATATCAACATCAGGTATGAAATATGAAGGAAACAGAGTGTATGAGATTTCTGAAGTATCACGTACTCTCAAAGAGCTTGCCAAAGAGCTCAAATGTCCTATCATAGCACTATCCCAACTGAGTCGTGAAAATGAAAAAAGACCCGATAAAAAGCCTATCTTATCAGATCTAAGAGATTCTTGAAGTATCGAGCAAGATGCTGATTTGGTTATGTTCTTGTATAGAGATGAGTATTATGATCCTGACACTGACAAAAAATGAATTACTGACATTTTGATCAGTAAAAATAGAAATGGTAAGGTATGAAATGCAGAGTTGAGATTTATTTGATCGAGGATGAAATTTGAGGAATAGGTATTATTTCTTATAGGTACATAATGCAGGTTGAATTCGTTCTGCAAAATCCTCCCATGTTTCTCGAAGATCTCCATCTCGTTTTTGGTGAGCATATTGATCAAGATACTCTCTGAGCATATCTGGTCATCCACAATCTTCCAATAAATATGTTCCTTGGGTTGATATAAGCTCATAGGTTTTTTCGATGATTTTGTGACTCTTATGAGATAGATTATTGGCTTGTGTAAAACGGACTTCAAAACGTCGTTCATCTCCAAAATCATAGATAAACTCCATAGTAGTATGATTGGTAAAAACGTCTTGCAGAGTTGTTTTATCGCCTGCTTTATTGGTTATAATACCTTGTAGATCTCCAAATTCTGGATCATTAAATTCAATACTCATTGATTCATCAACTTGGTACAAAGGATGATTGATGATAAGCTGATCATCAACACGAAACTCCCGGAGATGCTCTCCTGAAAATCCAAATAACTCACAAATAATGTGTGCTAGTGTATCAAATGTACACTCTGGATGTAGAGAAATAACTCTCTGGTTGAGAGGTTTTCGATTTAGGACAGTAATAGTAAATGTAAACATAAGGTAGGGAGTTAATTAAAATCTTTGATGAAGTATGTGCAAGTATCTTCTTATTTCAAGAGTAAATAGGAGTAGTAAGGAATGAGAATAATTAGTTATTGAAAAAACCCTTTGCATACTATTTGTACTATCATCTGAAAAAAACATTTGATAGTATATTATACAAAGGGTTGTCAGGCTTTCCTGGGTAGGATGGTTTCATTTTATCATAAGCTACCATCATTGCTTATGATGATGATGTTATTTCACGCCACCATTTCTTGCAAAATACGTTTCGATAACCGCGTCATTACCTCCATTTGGAGTTCCAAGACCATCAGTTCCATATTGGAATTTATAGATGCCTGGCATTATGCCAGAGCCATCTTCTGCTATACCGTGGTATAGCGGTGGAATTCCCAGAGATGCAGCAACACTGGGGGCTAGAGCATATATCTCATCGAAAGTAGAACACCCTATTTGGGTGGTAATAGTTTCACCACTGTATAAGAAGACTGGTAGTGGGCGTACTGTCCCGTTACAGCCATGATAGCCTGCAGGTCCAATTCCGTACATCAATCGAATATTCTTAACTTTCTTCGCCTTCATTGTACTATTATTGGCGTGTACACAGGCACTGTTTCCATACGGCACCCCGATTGGAGTTTTAAATGTGTAATTGCTAGCTTTTAGTACGTCTAATAGTTCGTTGAAAGACTGTTTTCTCCATCCAATGTCATCTAACATAAAGGATTGAGAGAGGGTTTTCCCAACATAATTTTTATCACACTCATTTCCTGAGCATGACTGTCTTGTTGCTAGCTCGCTTGGGGTGATCAATGCAGATGGAAGATTATATTTTTGATAAAATGCTCCCATTTTTTTCTCTTCTCCCTTGGTTTCTATAAATTCTTTGATGATGTTATCATCAGCATTTAGGAAGAATTCATTTGATTTTTTTTCATTCTCTGTTAGAGGATGTTGTTGAGTTGTTTCATGAGTTTTTATTAAATACTCATTTGTTACACTTTTTTCTTTTTCACATGAAAAAGTGAATAAAACTGTTACGAACGCTAAAATAGCTACTTTTTTTTTCATAAAATTTAATTTTTTTTGTTTTTTTAATAATTTTAAAGTTAAAGAAGAACATTTAGTTGAATAATTATTTATTATATAAAGTCAAGAGAATTTTATTCTAATTATAGATTATATTATTTGTGTCGTATGATGGGTATTGCTAATATAGATATTACTACTTGAAAATCACTTCTAATTATATAGG
>DAOQQF010000014.1:0-23155 GCA_035333525.1 Candidatus Absconditabacterales bacterium
AAATATTGAAAATTAGTAAGAGTAGAATCCGTATTTTAAATTTTATTTAGTATAAGAGATCTGATAGGAATGTCATGTTTTTTTTACTAACAAATAAAAAAAGATACAGAACATATGATACATGAATATAATAGGAAGCTGGAAAAAAACTCTTACTTAATGAAAAACTACCTATAATAGTAAATCTTTTGATCTTGTAAAATCCGCATATGACGAGCTTCCCGAGGATATTTATCCCGAGACTTCGGGACGTCTTCCATGTCGTAATCACAACACTTCGTTTTATGTTATACCGATTGTATAACAAACGCGAACTACCCATATTCTTGATTCCCAATAGTTCGCTAGTTATATCATCGGTATTTACCAAAACAATAGTTCTCTTTTGATACGTAATTGGTATTACTTATTTCCCAAGGTTCCTATAATCACTTATAATGCCTATCATGAATTATAATCTGAAATACAAAAAAGTCAATAGAATATATAATTTATTTATTATATTGCTAGCCCTCTTGTTGTATATAAACTTTTTTGTTTATGAAAACTTATTCCTCACTATCAGCACCGGTTTTGGGTAGTGTTTGTGTTGGTATAATATACTCTATTAGTTGTTCACCAAATGATTCGATAGTAGAAAAAATGTTATAGATGTTACTCTCTCTATCATTATCTGCTCATGAATGAGTAGGGTAGTCGCTTTTTGGTAACTCTATTATACACTGATTAGTGCAACCATCATTATTGTTATTGTTTCCATCATCACATGATTCATTATTTGAAATCTGAAGTAATCAATCTCCACAATATGGTTGAGGTATTAATTTACAGAGTGTATTACATCCATCGGTATCATTGGTATTACCATCATCACACTGTTCTCCTATTGATCATTGAACTATTCAATCGCCACAGGTTTCAAATGATCAACCTCCTCAACTTGGTGCAGGGGTTAGAATTGAAATAGTAACGCTTGAGGTGTTATTATTTATGGCATCACCTGTAGAGCTAGTGGTGATCGTTGCTGTGTTACTAACTATACTTCATCATTCTCCAACCAATGTCCCCTGTATCGTAATTATTCCTGTTTGTCCGGTTCATAACCAAGGTACTATAAGCTGAAATACATTTCAAATTAACGTTCATGTTGAGAGAGAAAGTGATGTAAATCAGCTAGGTAATATATCTTGAATAATAACATTTGATGCTCATGTCGGTCCGTTATTTGAATAAGTGAGTGTAAAAATAATTGTTGATCAGCTTATGATGATATTATGTGAAGATGTTTTGATAATCTGAACATCGGCATTGATGATTGGTGGAGTGAGCTCATAGAGGCTTACACTATTGGTTGAACTATTGTTTCATGTGGTTAATTCGTTAGTAGTAGTGGTTATTGAAACATTATTGTAGATAATAGTACCACTCATTCATTGAACTGTTTCATTGATACTAACCACTCCTGTTTGTCCTGAACCAAGAGTGCCACTCCATAATACGCTTGGAGTTAGATTTGATCATGTTCATCATAACTCATTGATTATGACATTACTACATAAATCAGGACCATTGTTTCCATAAGTAATAATCCATTGAATACTATCCCCACTCAATGCACTTCAGGTATGTGGTATTTTATTGATCCATAGATCACAAATAGTTGGTAAGATAGTGGTAGTTATAGTTCAAGTGTTATTTCCTGATGAAGAATCAATAGTGGATGAACTAATAGTAGCTTGATTAGTAATAATATCTCAAGAGATTCATTGAATTATTCATGTTACCATAATTGATCAACTCATTCACAAAACGAGTGAACTGATCATAAGTTGAATTGCATTTCAGATATATAAACCAGTATTGTGTGATTGATAGAGAAAACCAGTTGGTAGTGAATCGTTGATGATTACATTCTCTGCAGTGTGTGGTCCATTATTAAAGTAATGAAGTGTATATGATAATTGTTGCCCACTTTGTGCACTACTTAATGATACTGTTTTAGTAATACCAATATCAGCTCGTGTTCCAATTATTGGTACTGATCATGTGGCGCTGTTATTTCATGTTGATAGTTCTTGAAAGGGGTAGTTTATGGTCACGCTATTATAGGCGATATCTCAGCTTGTTCACTGGACGATTCAAGTTATACTCATTGTCTGAGTTTCTCATACATTCAATGTTCATGTTCGTATTACCCCAGAACTTATGAGACTATTTATTCCTCATAGATCACTTATCGTCACATTTGATGCGTTGATATATCAACTATTACCAAATGTTATGGTCCATGTGACTATATTTCAGCTTATATATGATCATGTTGCTGATTTGGTAATCCATAGATCGGGATATGCCTTACCTATTTTACCTCCATAAAAACTAAGATGTTCGCTATTTCAGTCTGATCATACCACACCATCATCATCACCAACTACTACAAGGACATATTTGACTGCAGCATTAGTATCATTGGAAAATCATATCCATCTTGATCACTTATTGCCACATCCATTAGTTCATCATCCACATCATACTTGGGACGCTAGGGGTGTACTAGAAGGGAGAATTCCTTGATACAGAATATTTAAACTAGCATCAATGAGATAGTAGTTTGCATTGGTTCAGCTACCATCTTGTCTGGTCTCAATATCTCCAAACCATCCACCAAAACTTGCGAATGGTTCAGAAAAGTCAAAAAGTATTGCATTTCTACTTGATGCTGAGCCTATATTCTCATTTCGATACTGAGTAAAGGGATTGCTCTGGGGCCTAGGAGAGCCGTCTTGGAGTGTAGCGCTAATACTGAGTACGGGACTTGATGCAGTGAGTGCTCCTATGACCGATCAGGTAAAATCTCTCGCTGAAATAGCCACTGTGCTACCATCGGCAAGAGTGAGTGATTGAGGATTGCCCAAGCTAGTTAATCAATCAACGGTAAGATTAGAAAAACTATGTCCTGTTTGACTACTAGATCGACTTGTTTGTTGGGTGTCTAGAGCTGTTCTTGCTGTAAGACTTACACCATACTGTTCCGTACCAAAATAGGTTGTAAGAGCAAGCGCATTATTTCATAACATGATACTTGCGATCAATCATGATATCAGTGTTGCTGTGTATCGTTTCATGAGTATAAAGGGTATTAAATAAAAAATGTGATAGATTATAATTAATTAGTTTTTACAATGCAACTTTTATTCTTTTTGTGTTTATATGATGTTCCTTTATGTGTATACCAAAATAAACCTCATCGTACTGCCAAACTAATGATGCTGAATCGATAAGAATATACCATAATGTTAGGTTTATGATAAGTAATTATTATCTCTCATGATCATTGTACTAAAAATCCATGATAGAGTGGATAAACTTTGAGTTTATTTCATTGTTTATCGTATGCTGAAATTCATTCATAATAGGTTAATTTAACACGAGTAAAGGTATTATTATTTCATGATATATTCATAGATAATACTATTCAAGGAGTTTTTTGTGTATCACTTATAGATCGTGAACGAACTACTCATGGTTGAATATTCTCCAATGTCGGTATCGGTTTTTCTTGGTAGTCCTGTTTTACTACAAAAAGCTCTTCATGTATTGGTTTTTGTGTTCAGGTTATCATTTGTTGTTCTATAAGTTTCTTTTTACTAAAGAGTATTTTATCGTAATAAAAATCTGATGTTTTTTGATCTAATATGGTGATATGAGCTTTTTCTATAGGAGATACGAGTTCATTTTCTGTCCATCATGTATATTTAGATTCTATTTTAAAGAGGTGATATGTGATATTATTGATACCAAAATCACCAACAAAATGATAATTATTGTTGGTAGAAGAGCTACGAAACATACCATCGTAACATTTTTTTTTATCATCACTAAGATAGGAATTCGCACCAAATAAATCAGCAACTACTATCCATCATATACCATAATCGTCGGTAAAGTGATCAATAAATCATTGATAATCAGAGCATGATAAGTTGTAAAAGTAATTGTATCATACTACTAAATCGCTATTGGTCAGGGTTGTAGCTAGGTATGAAGTGAGAACATTGTTTGCTCTATTTGATTCTCGAAACAATCATTTTACAAAATATAATCAGGTATATCCTTGATATTGAAAGTAACTATCAAGATTAAAATCAACCGATCTACGAGCATCAATAACGAGGATTCTTTTATCGTCTTGAATGGTTTTCATAATATCTATATTAAATCATTTTCTATCAGTAAACCCTACCATTTGTTCAAAAATCTGTGGTATAAAAATACTGCCGAAGCTTTTTGCATAGATATATAGAATACTGAGAAATGCAACTCATACGACTCATAGCATTATTGGTGATTGTTTTTTCTTCTGATTATCATTTTGTGTTACTCATGATTCATGATTAATAACAAATATATCAAATCGTGCTGATGTTCATATAAGCAAAAACATAAGACTGATGGTAACCAATCTTGAATAATGGAATTTGGGGAAAAAATTATGAAAATGAGGTATATCAAAACCAAATCAAAAAAATATCTCTGAAGGTAAAATACAGATTAATCATGTTATAAGTATTATTAACCAAGCCTTTGCGTTGTTTGTGATGTATTGTTCCGGTTTATCTTGTATTTTTTTGGTTTCTTGAAAAAAGTACCATGTCAAAAACAGTAATCCAAAAGTTATGATAAATGGATATCATAATACAATACTATCTGAGGTCATGTATGACTTGTATGTCACAAAAGGTACCCAAAAAAAAGATGTTAGTGCTGCTCATGCAATACAGTTTCGTAAGAGATGCTTATCTTTGTATATGAGTCGTCCAAGTCACATTACTACAAAGGCTACTGGTCAGACTACTAGATGGGACAGAAATGTTCATATAGTATACAATAACATCATATAATATCTTCTCTTCCCTGTGAGCTCAAAGAGTAAGAGGTTAAGAAAAACTCATCATAATATTTCAGAAATTAATCCTGTAAATGCGATATCTATATATCCAAGTCATTGAAAAAAGGTAAGATTTGTTTTTTCTAGGTGTAGATATCATATAATCAATACCATAAACAATACCTTGGCGGATCGTGTTTTGAATCTTGAGCCAATGAGTACAAAAGTAGTTAAGTAGGTACATACAAGGATAGTCAAATAGATCTGAAACGTTATCAAATCATGTGATCAACAAAGTCGTTTTATACTACTTACTATGATATCTTGTAATGGTGGATAAAAGAGATTGTTGATAAATCATCAGAATCGATACGGATTATACCCATGTAATCATAATTCACCAAAAAAATGAGTACTTGCTATTTGTCATCCCATATCGAGTTGAAAAATATTGGGATAGGTTCGTAGATAATATATCAATATAACTCATGAGCTATATAAGATAAACAGCAATAATCGATATAAGAGACGCATATGACATACTGAATAGTAAAAATAACCTTTTAATATGATTCAGTATAGCGATAAGTGTATTTTTTTGCAAATTTTTTGATCTATTTTTACTTGATTTTTATTACTAAAAGAATGTATTCGTGTCATTATGAATGTTTTTTTTTATCTTATTATCGTTAATGTTATGAAAAATTTTCTCAATGTGTTGGGGAGTGTTATTGTGGCTTTATGATTACTAGTTGTTTTAAATAAAACTTGAATTATTACCTTTACTCAGTCTTGATGAGGATCTATTGAAAAGAGTAATATTATTGATGAATGACAACGGCCAGATCAGTTGTCAGGTATATTTGATAGTTTTGATCCCCAAGATGACACCATGAGCACATGAAAACAAGAACAAAACACTGTTATCAATAATAATGAAAAACAAGAACATTGATCGATAAAATATCCTTATGATTGATCATGAGCTCAGGTTGGTACTTTTGTGTTACTATGAACCACAAGTAACTGACAATCTGTGTATGTATATCGCGTGAAACTTTGATGAGTGGTATGATGAGTTGAAGATAAGCGAGTAGATTTTGTTTCAGGAACAGATCTATCGTCTGGGTTTGTATCATCAGCTACCTATGTTACTGCTACTGGTGTAGTCCATAAATCCAATGATACTCTCACCAAAGATCAGTTAGTTTTTGTAGAGGTTAAAAATCAAACAATAACTACCAAGGAGTTAATTAACTCTAGTACGTCAGCATCTAGTGAATCAATATCTAGTGAATCATGATCAAATAAACAATGAATAACTATTACCTGTAATGATTATTTTGCATTATTTTCATGTGTTATCGACAAAACTTCAATAGATAGTTCATTGCTCAAAAAACAATTTAGTGATATTCAAAAGGCGCTTAAATCACTTACCATATCTGAACAACAAGAAAAGTGTACTATTTTATATAATCAAATGAAAACAAGTCTAGAATACAACAACAATACAAGTTGTTTGAAGTAATACATTACCTACTTTTATCGGTCAGCACCTGTTTTTGGTAGAATGAGTACTGTATTTGATGTATTACTTTGTGTTCAGGTTATAATAGTATGTTCAGCAACGTGATGTAATACTGGATCTTCTGGATTAGTAATGACTCTAACTTGTTTACAACTAGCATTACAGGTCCATCATCAAGTCAAATTCATTCCAACTTCACATTGTTCTCCACGATTTATTTGAAGTATACCGTCACCACAGAATGGTTCAGAAGGATTAGCTATAATCTGACACTGATTATTACAAGATTTACCAGTCATTGAGAATGTACTTGGTTCACAAGCCTCTCATCTTGAGGTATCTACAATGCCGTCACCACAATAGTTTTGAGCTCATGTAAGCTTACACTGAGCTGTACATTGCATACCGTTGGGTAGTTGTTGTCCTGGTTCACATTGTTCCCCTATGGTTGCCTGAACTATTCCATCTCCACAATGAGGAATAGGTCATCATCATCCACCTCATGGAGGACATATGCTTGTAATAAAGGCGTCATATGATCATGTGATAAGCTTACCTGATAACTCTTTAAGTTCATACTGTATGGTATAAATACCGCTTGCGACATAATTTATAGCTGATGTATTGGTATAGTCGATAAGAACTGAGAAATTATTGGTTGTGTCCAATGTTGGATTAAATACTTTGTATATTGCTCCGGTTGAGGTGAGTAATCTAATAGTTACATAGTGAACACCGTTTCATGTATTAGTTATTCTTCAATAGATAGCACTATTACACGCATAAGGATCAACCAATCACAAGAACGTACTGATAACTGGAACGACCGCATCATCACTATTGTCTCAACTATTGGTATCAAGTGCTGTAGTAGTGATACTTGCTCTATTAGTATAACTGGTATTATATCATGATGTTATTGTGGTCCATAGAGTAATGATGCCTGTTGCTCATGAAGCAATAGTTCAGAGAGCAAAAACATAGGTTACATCTCATGACAATGATAACGCTACTGCTGTTCAGATTATACTTGATCCAGAATAACTCAATCATGCTGGTATGATATCAGTAATAGTAACATCGGTTGCATTTCCTGGTCATTCGTTTACGTAACTCAATGTCCATGTTACTGTCTTTCATAAAATACCTGGTGAGGTTATAATATCTTTGGTGATCTTGAGATTAACAGGATTAAGAATGGTAACTGATACAGTATCATCATCATCTTCATCAGGATTTGACCCTGTTCCAGAGTTATTTCATCAGGTGCTATCATTATCAATTCATCAGTTATAACCTGATATCTGTGCATAATTGACAAAGGTTCCAGCGGCAGTACTCGTTCAGGTTAATGTTAGAGTTACTGTCTGCATTACTCATAATGTTCCTATAAACCATATTCCTTGGGAAGGATCATACAGTCATTGGGTAGTCAAATGTGAGAAGTAGTTTATTCACAATGGTAATAATTCGGAAACAGTGATATTGTATCCAGTGAACGGTCATTGATTGATTACCGTAATCGTATATCACACGTTTTGACCCAAATAGATTGATCAACTATTGATTAGATTTTTGTCTAATTCCAAATCAAAATAAGGTGTCATGATAGTTGTAGTGATTTTTGTTTCATTGTTTCATCGATCAGGATCGAGTTCATTTCAGCTTATAATAGCATAATTTGTTGCCTGTGTTCCACTTGCTACTCATAACACTAATCAGGTTATAAATATCTCTCATCATTCACCTGGTGCAATACTTGGTATGACAAAACTATAATAGTTTGGTCAACTAAATGTATAAGGTAATGAGGCAGAAATAAATTGAATTTCATTGTGTGGTCGATGATCTGTTATGATCACATTGGTTCACGTATCTTTTCATCCATTTTTATAACTCAATGTATAGAGTATATACTCTCATGAATAAACAATATCGCTTGATTGTGATTTATCGATTACTAAGTCAGCAACCGGTAGTACCCATACTGATCAGGTAGCTTGATTATTTCATGTATTTGATTCAGGAATATTGCTTGTGATGGAAACTGTATTATGAAGCCATTGATTTCATGGATAGGATGGATCAATGCTTCCATAGATAGTGATATAACCAGAATCTCCTTGAAAGAACTTTTCATGAAACATAGGGATTTCACCGCTTGCCCATGTTAATATATTACCAGAAAGGACTCATGCAGGAACGCTATAATCATAGATAAATCATTGTGGTAATATATCAGTAATAACAGTGTTGATACCTCTATCAGGTCCATTATTATGATACCAGATGGTGTATGAGACGGAATCTCATGCATAACCAGTTTGTATACTTGGTGTTTTAGTAATTTCTAGATCAGTTATCCATTGGTTGACTAATACAGTTGCAGTGCCTACATTATTTCATGTATTTGTTTCAAGACTTGTGGTTGTAATACGTCATGTATTGGTCCACCATGAGCCACTGAGCGCTCATGACGCTATTAGCACATTCACCCAAACAAATCATGATGCTCATGGTCAAAGGTTTCAAAGAGCAGGAACTTGACCACTTGTTCGTGTTACGGTAGATCATGAAACAAGAGGAGTTGGAAATGCAGAATAATAAGTAAGACCTGTTGGTAGGGTGTCAATGAGTTGTACATTTGATGCAGAGCCGGTTCATGTATTCATATACGTTAGCACAAAGGTTATGATTTCACCTGTATGTCATGACCACTGATTTGCTGTTTTGGTAATCGAAACATCGGCAGGTCGAGTTCCTGTTACAGGAACTTTATCATCATCATCTTCATCAGGATTTGATCCTGTTCCAGAGTTATTTCATCAGGTACTATCTATATCCACTCATCCACTATATCAGATAATCTGAGCGTAGTTGGTTATTACTCATCATGTCATAAGTGTTCATGTTAGAGTCAAGGTTGCTGATTGAAGATATCATAATGTTCCAATGGTCCATATACCCAATGCCTGATCATAGGTTCATTGTGTTAATGAGTGAATAAAATAACTAATACCTATTGGCAGTAAATCTGCAACAGTAATATTATATCCAGTGAATGGTCATTTGTTGAGTACGGTGATAGTGTATCATACTTGTTGTCATACGTACACAGTTCCTGTATTAAGAAGATTTTTATCTAACTCCAAATCAAAATACTTATCAATAATAGTTCCTGTTACTCATGTTCCGTTGTTTCATGTCAATGGATCAAGTTCATTACCAGTTATTAAGACATGGTTACCTATTTTGGTTCCACTTGTTCATCAAAGTACCAATCAGGTCAGCGTAATAGTACCTGTTACTCACACTGGAAGTACGGGTATCGTAAATACATACTTATTAGTAGGTACAAAATTATATCCAGTAGATGCACTGATAAAGAGTAGCCCGCTTGGCCATGTATCAGTAATTGTTATATTGGTTCATGTATCCAATCATGAATTGTAGTATGATAATGTGTAGCTAACATAATCTCATGAAAAGAGAATACCTGTTGATACTGCTTTGGTCACTCTAATATCTGCTTTTGGATTAACGAATGTTGATCATGTTCATTGATTATTTCATGTATTTGGATCAATATATGCTCCACTTATTGATACAGTGTTATGGAGTCGTTGGTTACCATTAAATGTTCCTGAAATAGAACCTACTATAGTAATTGTTCCTGTTGATCATGTTACAAGATTTGCAAGTCATGCTATTTGACCACTCGTCCATGTGATCGTTCTTCATGAAAGTACTCATGATGGACTAGATGAAGTATAGACAAATCATGTTGGTAATGTATCTGTTATAACAGTATTTAATCCAAGATCAGGTCCTAGATTTCTATATTGTATCGTATAGGTAAGACCACTTCATGCATATCAAGTAAGAAGACTTGGTGTTTTGATTACCACAAGGTCAGCAAATCTTTGGGTAATAAGTACAGTTGCAGTGCCTACATTATTTCATGTATTTGTTTCCAGTGTAGTGGTAGATATGATTCATGTATTAAGTAATATGGTGCCGCTGGCGACGCCAATTCCTATGGTTCATGTAATAATGATCATTCCACTTCCTCATAATACAAGATTACCAAGTGCCGCTATTTGCCCACTACTCCAAATGACATTTGATCATGACAGTATTCATGCTGGATTGCTTGATACATAGGTAAATCCTACTGGTAGGAGATCACTAATAATAACATTGTTTGCAGACCCGGTTCAATTATTTATATATCTTATTGTATAACTCACAGTATCTCCAGTATGAGCACTAGATTGATTTGCTGTTTTGGTAATCGAAACATCGGCAGGTCGAGTTCCTGTTACAGGAACTTTATCATCATCATCTTCATCAGGATTTGATCCTGTTCCAGAGTTATTTCATCAGGTACTATCTATATCCACTCATCCACTATATCAGATAATCTGAGCGTAGTTGGTTATTACTCATCATGTCATAAGTGTTCATGTTAGAGTCAAGGTTGCTGATTGAAGATATCATAATGTTCCAATGGTCCATATACCCAATGCCTGATCATAGGTTCATTGTGTTAATGAGTGAATAAAATAACTAATACCTATTGGCAGTAAATCTGCAACAGTAATATTATATCCAGTGAATGGTCATTTGTTGAGTACGGTGATAGTGTATCATACTTGTTGTCATACGTACACAGTTCCTGTATTAAGAAGATTTTTATCTAACTCCAAATCAAAATACTTATCAATAATAGTTCCTGTTACTCATGTTCCGTTGTTTCATGTCAATGGATCAAGTTCATTACCAGTTATTAAGACATGGTTACCTATTTTGGTTCCACTTGTTCATCAAAGTACCAATCAGGTCAGCGTAATAGTACCTGTTACTCACACTGGAAGTACGGGTATCGTAAATACATACTTATTAGTAGGTACAAAATTATATCCAGTAGATGCACTGATAAAGAGTAGCCCGCTTGGCCATGTATCAGTAATTGTTATATTGGTTCATGTATCCAATCATGAATTGTAGTATGATAATGTGTAGCTAACATAATCTCATGAAAAGAGAATACCTGTTGATACTGCTTTGGTCACTCTAATATCTGCTTTTGGATTAACGAATGTTGATCATGTTCATTGATTATTTCATGTATTTGGATCAATATATGCTCCACTTATTGATACAGTGTTATGGAGTCGTTGGTTACCATTAAATGTTCCTGAAATAGAACCTACTATAGTAATTGTTCCTGTTGATCATGTTACAAGATTTGCAAGTCATGCTATTTGACCACTCGTCCATGTGATCGTTCTTCATGAAAGTACTCATGATGGACTAGATGAAGTATAGACAAATCATGTTGGTAATGTATCTGTTATAACAGTATTTAATCCAAGATCAGGTCCTAGATTTCTATATTGTATCGTATAGGTAAGACCACTTCATGCATATCAAGTAAGAAGACTTGGTGTTTTGATTACCACAAGGTCAGCAAATCTGTTCTTGACTAACGTAGAGGCAGATCATGAATTATTATTTGGGTTTGATTCTAATATGGCGTTGGTAATTACAACTTCATTGAAGAGAATATCACCACTTTGTGCAAGTCAGCTTATCGTACCATTTATAGTAATGGTTCATGATGCTCATGGTGCATAGTTCCCAAATACTCCTATTTGACCACTCGTCCATGTTACTATATTACCTGAAAGTACTCATGATGGACTAGATGAAGTATAAACAAATCATGTTGGTAATGTATCAGTAATGATGACATTGTTACCATTATCAGGTCCTAGATTTCTGTATTGAATAGTATAGGTAAGACTGTTTCATGTATATGCTCCAGTAAGGTTGACTGCTTTACTAATAACAAGATCGACCATTCTTGCTCTTACTAAGGTTATACCTGTGGATATATTGTTTCAAGTATTTATTTCACTAGATGTATCGATCGTTACGACGTTTGTAAGAAGATCTCAACTCTGCGCTCATCAACTAATTGATCAGAATATCGTTATAGTTCATGTAGATCATGTTGCTAAGTTTGTTAATCCAGCAATTTGGCTTGTTCATCGTGTTACTTTCCCTCATGAAAGAACTCACGATGGGCTAGATGATGCATAGACAAATCATGTTGGCAAGGTGTCTACAATAACTACATTTGGTGCTGTATCTGGTCCTAAATTTCTATATTGTAAGGTGTAATTGAGAGATGCTCCTGTGAGTCATGTCAAAATACTTGGTGTTTTAACAATAAGTACATCTGATAATCTATCTCTTATTATAGTTGTTCCGGAGCTCGTATTGTTACCTGTGTTTGAGTCATTACTCAGTGAGGTAATCGAGACTGTATTATTGAGTACATATCCACTTACCAATCATCATGAAATAGTTCAGTTTATAGTAACTCTTCCTGTTTGTCATACATTCAGCGATCATGTAGTAAAGATAATCTGATTACCACTTACTATACCACTTGGAGTTGATGAGGTATAGATAAATCCTGTGGGTAGTGTATCAGTAATTACAACTGAGGTAGTAATATTTGGACCATTATTTCCATAATCTAGTGTGTATACTAATGAATCAAGAGAATAAGTTATTGGTTTATTGACTGATTTATTAATATAGAGATCTGATCGATAGAGTGGTAAGAATGAAGTTCATGTATTATTTGCCATATTCATTTCAGTTCATGACCAAAAGATAGTAGCATTGTTTGTGATTCATGTTCATGTAAACCCATTATTGATTATTACATCAAACTGAAACTTACCAATTCGTCATGGGTTGATTGGTTGTGTAAAATTGATTCTTATATGTGTCACGCTACAATCATAGATTCATACTGGTGTATAGGTATAGGTTGATCATCCATTATTTGAATAAGCAAAGGTATGACTAATAGGTGGAAAGACATTGGTTAAAGATCAAACCTTGAAACATGTATTTGCTGGTATTGGATCAATAATATGTGCATCACTTGCTCCACTACTACTATTTGAGATATAATTTATCGTATATCTCACTTCTTTTCCAACAAGCGCTGATCATGTTTGATCATCAGTTGTCCCAATAATTCAATCTAATCAAACTGATTGTCATGATTTGGTTAAAATTAGGTCTCGTAGATTAATAGTACTAACAATTGTTTCAACTTTGTTTGAATTGGTAGGTAGTAATTGGTCAGATATAACTTTATACTCATTACTAATGACAAGTCCATCTGTTGCTCCAGAAGACACTTGTACTCTCATACCAACTCGATTACCAGTTCATACTGGAAATACATTGGGTGGTATGGTATTCGGATTATCTATTTTGTATGCAACATAGGTTACTTGACTTGCAGGGAATGGAGGAGTTCGTACTCATAGTGTATTAATTCAAGTAACAAAGTTTGCATATATAAATCATGAAGTTGGTGTTACTGGTATAGATGCTCATGAATAGAAGTAGACTCTACATCATGGACAGTTAAAGGTTTGTAGATTAGTTGTTATTCATGATGTTTGAGCATCTATAAATGTTGTATTAGTAGGTACTTTATCTATAATAAGTGTATTGGTTGTATATCGTTTTCATAAACTTTGTGTATTCATATTATATTGTATAATACCATTTGGTGCAGATATTGGAGTTTCATTATATTTGAATGCTTGTAATATTTGTGATCCTTGGATTGGATTGATGGTAAGTTGTGACTTTCATGAATAAGGAGCACACGTGTTTACTCATGTTAAGAGTATTGTTGTGGTTCATCATTGGAAAAATCCATGAGGAATATCTATTTTAATCCCATATTGGTAATTACCAGTTTGTAATCAAGTAAATGAAAGTACTATAGCACTATTTCATGGAGTTGCTCACGATGTAACTGGTATAACAGTATAATTGGTATATGGTACATTATTTCTCAATAAAGTCACTGCATTAAGCGATGGGTACATTGATACTCCGTTAATATTGAGTAATGGTAGCGGAATAGTTAATGAACCAGTAAATGAACCATCTAATCATGTCATCATAAACTGACCTGTTTGCATATATGTTCACATGCCCAAAAAATCAGTTACCGAGTAATTTAGTGTATATAATGGATTAAACCAGTTATTGGGGGGAACATTTTGGATAATTGGTCTAATTTCATCAGGTACAGCAGGTAGGTTATCAAAGGCAGATCCTATTACAGGAGTAGTAAGATTAATTAATCATGTATCAAAACTATCAGGAGATAGTGTTCTTTGCCGTATTTCATATGCTCATGTATTTCTTACAAATAACGAACATGCTCATGTTGATTTAATAACTGCATTAAAGTTCAAATTACTAAATGTCGATAATCATACATATGGTCATGTGGTAATAGGGAAAAGATTTGAATTCATATGAGGTATGGCAGCCATAATCCATACTGCTCATGAAGTATATCATGTTGTCCAGTTTGGACCAGCGTCTCACGAAAACATGGTTCATGTATTCCATGCTGGTGGATTGCTCCATAGATTTCCGGCTCATGTAGTACTATAGTAAATATATCACGGTGCTCAAACAATGCTTCAACTTCCACCAAGATATGTTTCTGTTGGTATTTTATCGTATAGAATCATCATTCATTTTCTATCTCCATTGGCGTTATTAAATTGTAAGGTATAAGGGATACTCTGACCGTAGCTATAAGGAAGTGTTACACTTATAGGGAATTTATTAAATACTCATGTTTGTACAATACACTCTCAAATAGTCACTGTTCTGGCAATACTTAGTGGTGCAATATTATCTCAATCTCGTGTTCCTGTATAGGTGAATGCAGATCATGAGGTATTACATCATGTATAATCTACTGCAAAATAAAAATATTTTACTGCTCATGGTATCAACCATCCTGTCTGAAAACTGGATGTTGGGAAGGTATATGTTGATCAGCTCCACGACCCTCATGTAGTAGTAAAACTGAATCTACTAATTGCTCATGTGTATCCTCATACTCCACATGCAGATTGAAGATCATTGATAATGTCAGTAAAATCAAAATCGATAAAGGGATTAAAAATACTTTCTGTTTGTGATCAACCATTTCGATTTTGCACATAATGAGAGTAATTAACTGTTTTACTTGACGCGTCTGGAGCAAGTTTTACTAAACCATCACATGAATATGTATTTGATAGGGTAGTATTGCTTGTTCTTCATGGGATGCTAGCAATTCTTGCTGCATAATCATCAAATCATGTTTCTGAGAGCTGTCCATCAATTAATCAGCTCAATGAAAACATAGTTCATGTTTGAGTTCCTATACGAGTACATAGTAAAAACCTATAATTTGCTGTTGTTCATGCTGTTACGGATCATAAATTCCAATAAATAGAATTTGCAGGAATTGTAACATTGTTCACCGAAGTTGCTACTGCGGTATATCTTCAACTAAAACTAATTGGTAGTCATAGTGGATTAAAATAGGGTGCTCATACTCCATAAAATCAACCTGGAAAGTAGGGATCATAGTAATTTCACCCAGAGTATTGACCATATCATGTGGTATAATTGTAAACTGTTCAACTAGCTCGACTGGGAAGTTGAACAAAGAGTACTACTCATGTATCATCTACAAAACTATTTTGCCATGATATCGTATAATCTGAACATGATCAAGCACTGATGGGCGATGGTCAAGATATATTCATACTGAGAATTGGTTTCGGGTCCCATGTGACTTTAATTTGTGAAAACTGAGGAGATGAACTATTACCAACAAGGTACATTCTCACTCTCATACAGGTAACTCCACTAAGTGCATTGATTCATGAAAGTGAAACTGGAGAGGTTGGTGAGCTGATAGTTGCAAGTATATTGTTTGAACAATCTCTTATTTCCAGACTACTAGGGTTTCAATTTCAAGACCATGTTAGTGCTTTTCGTCCATATAGACTACTTGGTGTGATATCAATTGTTTGGAAGTATCATGTAGTTGCTGTATTATTGAGTCTTATAACTCAAGCTCATATATCTCATATCACATTGACTGTATTTGAAAGATCCATTCAAATAAAATTAGTTAGGGTAGTGAGAGTAAATTCTCCAATATTATTATTTTGAGTATATTCGTCATTTGCAATTTGTCGGATACGTTTTTCAGTATATCATATATCTCATAACGATGAATTAAATTGTAATGGTCATATAATATAAAATTCAGGAGATATATTGGGCGCATCGTATAAATAGGTAAGTTGTAATGTTTCTCATGCAGTAGCACTAACATTCCATGTAATTGTTTTTCTTTGTTGTTGTGTTCATTCTGTTCATCAATTACTTATAGTGTATAGATCAAAATCTCATGGCATAAACTCAGTAACCGTTCATTGAAAATCATGATTAAAGAAGATACTAATATTCATTGGTGTTTTACCATAAGGGAAATTTCTTGTTGCTGATGTTCTGGTAACTACTAATGGAGTATCTACAATACTTTTAATTCTTTGTGTTTGGGTGTATGATCATTGATCAGTTGTTACTGTTATTGATACAAAATAGTCTCCTTCTTGATCAATAGTAAATAATGATTGATAATCAGGAATGATATATCACTCTTCCAATATTCCACAATCAGTATTTTTATCTATGGTAAGATATGTTGTGTTTCCATTTGGTGCAGTAATATATCATTGTATTTGAGCATTACATGTAGGATGTCATTGCTCATCAATAGCACCAATTTCAAGTTGGACTGTATCTCATGGTTTATATGTATCTTTATTTGTGTTGATTGCGACTACTCATCGATCAATAGTTTGACTAACGGTATAGGTTTCATTGGTAAATGGGTTTGTTACTGAAAATTGAACAGAGTAGTTACCGGGGTCTAATTGTTCTGGTGACAGGACGATCTCAAGTGATCATGCTTGAAAATCAATATCTTCTTGATCAAAAATCAGTGATTTATTATTTCATTGAATGTGTATTTGTACTCAACCATTAACTCACTCTTCTTGTTTTTCTTTTATAATGGATGTGCCTATTTCCTCTATGATTGTATCTATTTGTGACTCCCCTAGTGGTAATTGTGTTGTTTCCAGCTTATCTTGTATGGTGTCGGCAATATCACTTTTTGTTACAATTGACTCAAGTATGACTCATTGTGCATCTTTTGGATCTATTTGATCACCATTAGCATAATCTTCTATCTGCTTATCGAGTAGTTTAACAACTATTTTTCATTGATCAATGAATACTTCAAAATCTTTTTTGATTGATTGATTATTGATAGTATTTGAATCGTTTTTGAGTGCTTCCCAAAGATCATCTTTGTTATGAATATGCATATAACTATGAGAGTATAATTCACGTATATCTTGAGATATAATAAACAACTCTTTTTCGTTAGAACCTACGATGTACAACATATCTTTGTATAGTTCATCATCATCTCATATACTATCTCCTTCAAGAGTAGCAACACTAACAGTATTGGATCATCAAAATTTTTCTATAAACATACTCTTTAGTAATCATGCTTTTCATCATTGTTTGACTTTATAAACATAGATAGGTGATTCCTGATTTACTACTTTGAGTCGTTCTCATGCTACTAAAATATCAATATCTTCTTTATCAATAATGAGTGATGAATGATATGTTGCATTATATCATTTTTTGAGAATATAATAGGTACTTTCATATGGATCAGATATTATATAATCTGAGAGAGGGATAGGGTTGGTATTACCTCATAGTATAGGATCTAATACATATCGATTTGTATCAGTTCATTGAAATACAGTAAACCTATGTCACTTATTAAGTTCATTTTCACTATTCATTGTATGATGATAACTATATACATCATAAACAGTCTTTCACTCAGTTGCTAAATATAATAGCATATGTTCTTTTTTATGATATGGTATAACCTCAAAAAGCTCTTGTTCTAATCATTGTTTAATGAGATCTAGAGCATGTCATTGTGAAATGGTATTTCATATAGCAATTCCTGCTTGGGATCATAATCATGTTATACGTTCAATGTTTAATCTAGTAATTAGACTACAATACGTCTGATCGTTTGTTCATTGCGCATTATATGAGTTAATACTTTTTTGATCTATTTGTCATAATTTGTTAACTACCAATGATCATTCTGGATGTTTTATATCTATATTATCTTCTTGATATCATTTTCGTTGAGGCGACAGTTGATTTATATGTTCAAGTGTCATGTTATTTATTTCATTATCTGTTCTTCATTCAAGATGTTGAATTCATGTTCATACATCTCATGTAAGTATATCTCATGTGACAATGTCTCATGTTATGTTAGTATGAGTTTGATGAGTTGTGTCTTCTATTGTTTGATGTTGAGTTCATGAATCTACTATCTCACTGTACAAATTATTTCAGCTTCCTGCTATATAGTCAGTACTTATAGTATAATCAATAAGTCATGAGTCTGTTCATCATAGTTCTCATGATTGTACAACCTCATTCGATTGTTCTATAGGAGGATCTTGTTGATCACTATACGTGTTACTCAAAGGAATACTATTGTTATCTGTGTTATTAGCATCACTTATATTGTCGATGTTACTAATAGTATCAGTCATAGTACTACTCTCAGTAGATAGATTATCTTCACTGATTACTTCCATAGCTTGATTTGTGTTTTCTTCTGGAGTATTAGTAGCTCACTGTACTCACTCTTGGGTAGTAATATCCGAAAGATTTACCTCTTGAGCAAATGATAGTTGAATAAGTCATTGAATACTTGATTGTATAATGATACATCATATAAGCAATCATTTGATGCTCTTGATTCGTACTGGTTGTGATGATGTTGAAATCATAATGGTATCAAAAATATAAATAAATATATTATATGTAGATAAAAATAATAATTATTCTCTCTAAAGAGGAGAGTTCTCATACTCATACATATCGATGATAGTGAGGCTCATGAGCAACGAGTTGAACAAGGAAGTGAGTGATTCTACAATGCAATCAGTATGATATATCATCATAGTCTATAAAATATACTATGGAATAGATTATACATATAATAAAATAATATGTCAAGTATTTTTTTCTTGATTATTTGTGATGAAAGAGTATAGTCGCTTTTCATTGCTCTTTATTTCTTATGTCATAATGTTAAAAGTAACATCTCTATCTCCAAAAATATCTCCAAAAAAAACTCCAAAAACTACAATTTCTTCCAAAAAAACTACTTGATCAAGGAGAAGGACTTCAAGTTCTTCTCCGTCAAAGAGTTCTTCAAAAACTCTTGCTAGTAAACATTGAAAACAAGATTATATAGGTAAAAAACTCATCATTGTAGAATCACCATGAAAAGTTAAAACTATATCTAAGTATGTGTGATCTGATTATATTGTTAAACCTTCTGTATGACATATTGTTGATCTAGTAGATAAGAATATGGATACACTGATTAAAAAATGATTTGAACCTGACTATGAGATTGATCCGGATAAAAAATCAGTTGTTACTGAGCTAAAATCTGCTTCCAAAGCATCATCTCAAGTTATCCTTGCTACTGATGAGGATCGTGAATGAGAGGCGATTAGTTTTCATCTATGTAGTGTATTATGACTTGATCCTAAAACTACTCCTAGAATTGTATTTAATGAAATTACAGAATCTGCTATTCGTAATGCACTTGATAAACCAAGACGCATTGATATGAGTTTAGTTTCTGCTCAGAAATCGAGAGCTGTGTTGGATAAATTGGTATGATTTAGTATATCGCCTGTTTTGTGGTCTAAAATCAAAAGATGACTTTCTGCTGGTAGAGTACAATCTGTTGCGGTAAAACTTGTGGTAGAAAAAGAACGTGAAATCAAAGCATTTATTCCTACTGAGTTTTATACCCTCAAGGCATTATTGCAAACTAAACAATGAGAGGTGGTAATTTCATTGAATAAATTTCAATCTGATAGTTGATCTATTGTTGATTTAGATGAAGAATGAGAGTGAAACGAAAAAAAATCTTCCACAAGACAATCATGATGAAAATTTTCTAAATCTGCTATAAAAGCAGTTTTAGAGCAGTTATGATTATGAAAGCCATCGATAAAAAAAGATGAAAAAACATGATATGAACTACGAACATGGGATCAGTCTATTCAGTTTATCCTTGATGATATTGTAACCAAACAATCAAAAAAATCTCCCCCTGCCCCCTTTATTACCTCTACATTACAGCAAACTGCATCAAGACTTTTTGGTCGGCCAGTAAAATCCGTTATGTCTGCTGCGCAAAAGCTCTATGAAGCATGACTCATTACCTACATGAGAACAGATAGTGTGACCTTATCTGGTACTGCCTTAGCTCAATGTACTACCTATATTACCAAAACATTCTGACCATCTTATCATCAAGTTAGACAATACAAAGGTAAATCTAAAAATGCTCAAGAAGCACATGAAGCTATCAGACCTACATCGATAACCAATTTACCAGAGCAGATTTCGCTATGATCATATGAACAAAAACTCTATAAGCTGATTTGGCAAAGGACCGTTGCGTCACAAATGGCTGACGCAGTATTTACTAATACAAGTTATGTCTTTTATCCGGTGGTATAGATATTATGTGGAGAAAAATTTGAACCAAATAATGAATATCAAAATTCATATATTGACCGATTAGAGGTTAGTTGATATACGAAAATTATTGATGTTACAAATGTGTAGCAATTTTGATGCTTTATTACATTATTTATATAATAGACAATGAGTACAAAAGATCACAAACCTATTGATACAATAAAAGCTAAAGAGTTATTGGTTTCTCGTTATGGTGAACCGATTTGATTTGAACATCATGGACCTAAAAATCTTCCTCAGCCTCATAATTATGTCTTTAAATCTATAGTAAACGATCAGTTTGTTTTTATTAAAGGATTTACTGATACATGAGCTTACTGGTGAAAATATGAATGCGAAGTTACTAAAGCACTTTATACTTATTCGCATAAATACGATACTTCTATTTCTGCTCCAGAAGTCATTATTGAAGCGAATGATCCATGTTATCATTTTATTACTCGTGAAATTGTATGAGATACAATTGATTTTACTCAGCTATCAATTACTCAGCTTACTGCTCTCCACAAAGAACTCTCTTTGTGATTCGATCGTTTTATTGATGATTATGGCCCTTTGTGTAATAGATATAATCTTGGAAGGTATTCAAAACAATTATCGTCTCTTATTACTCTATTGTCAAAGTACCAAAAAAAAATTAAACTCATCAATAAAGCAATGATTGCCTTATTGGGTAAAATAGAACTTCAACAAGTAAGTTGATGGATTAAAAATGGAGAGCAATATTGATTTATACAACAGAATATTATTTATAATAAGAAGCAGATTATATCTCTATTAAAATCTTTATTAGAAAAGATACCTATGGATAATTCTTCTTATCATTTTGCAAATGGATCAATGTATGGTGGAAAATTATTTGAATGAATGAATGGGAAAAAAATTATGATTGATTTAGATAGAGTATGACCTCAATTTAAAGGCAAAGATTATATCTGATTGATTCGATCACGTATGTGATTAAATACTAGCAGATATAAGAATTTTGAACACTATCAATCTGTCTTTGAACAAACAATTGCTGATATAGATAGTATTTCTGGCAATCCGGATCTTTCTCGTTTATTAATATTTTGTAAACTTATAGGAACAGCGTTTAATGATTATTGATATTTGATGTTATCACATCAATCAAATAGATCGTCTATTACAGCGCATTCATGAATGATCCCTGAAGACAATGCTAGAGAATGAATTAACTGGAATTTTGAACTACTGCATCAGATGTATGGAGTATCATTTACTGTAAAAAATACATAACGAATTGTGGAGGAATAAGTTATAATTACTAAGAGAAGGATTAAGGGACTTTAGTTATTGGGATATAATGAATTTTGTTGTTGGTGCATATTAGCGATGTTTTACCCAAGGTATTAAGTATAGTAATAGCTTTTGAGTTTATATTATAGGATGTTTTATTTAAATTGGTCAAAAAAAATATGGGAAAAAACATGTTCTTGTTATTGGATCAAGTAAGTGACTTGGATACGAATTATCATCATTTTTATACCAACATTGATACTCTATCACATGAGTTTCTAGAACTTATACGGATTTGCCCATTAATCAACTTCATTATGATATTACAAAGACGGTTGATCGTAAAAAATTACTTATAGAAATTTCTAGATTAGATATAGATAGTATAATTTGTTGTGCTTGATGAGGTCCAATCGAATCATTTCATGAAATAACAGAATGATCTTTAGATAAAACTATAAATCTTAATTTAAACGCTTATATTTACTTATTATCCTCGCTAGCATTGTTTATTAAAAAACATGATATTGATATTGTATTAATTGGAGCAACAATTTGATTTAAAGCAAACGATCATATGCCTGCCTATAGTATTTCAAAGCGATGATTGAGATGATTAATAGAGAATCTGAGAAGCTATATGAAAGAATCCAACTCAAGAATTATATGAATACATGTATGATGAATGTCCACTGAATCAAATATTGGCCCTTCTTGAAGAGAAACATTAATAAGTAAAAAAACAGGAAAGAATATTCCTACCTCATTAATTGATCCCAAAGATGTAGCATTATTGATAAAAGTATTTTTAGAATTACCAAAACATGTTGAAGTTTCAGAACTTATCCTTACTAAAAAATAATATGCTCTCT
>DAOQQF010000015.1:0-3585 GCA_035333525.1 Candidatus Absconditabacterales bacterium
AGAAGCTGAAATATTTCGAAGAAAGGGTCAGCATATAGACAATATCTCAAACAGAGTATCACCAAAACATAAGATAGAAATTATCGACAAAAAAAGATATACTCAAGACAAGTTAATGTTTCATATGCCAATCACACTCAACTTTTGTCGTGCAGAAAATAGTTTCAACAAACATCTCAATGAAACTATCAAAACTCATAAAGATGAGATTACTATCCTGTGAATCGATCGCGGCGAGAAGCATTTGTTGTATTATTCTTTGATTAGACAAGATGGTACGATTATCAAAACCGGAAGCTGGAATATGATCGGCAAAGTCGATTATCATGCAAAATTGGATGAAAGAGAAGCTGAGAGAGATGAGGCACAGGCAAACCGAGAACAGCAAGAACAAATCAAAGACCTCAAACAATGATATATCTCACAAGTGATCCATGAGATCTGCAAAATTGTGATAGAGCACAATGCAATCATCATCTTGGAGGATCTCAATGGTGGCTTCAAAAGATCCAGACAAAAAGTAGAAAAAAATGTCTATCAACAATTTGAGCTTGCATTGGCGAAGAAATTAAATTATCTAATATTCAAAGATAAGTGAGATCATGAAGTAGGTGGTATCCATCAAGCATATCAACTTACACCTCCAGTCAGCCAATTTCAAGACCTTAGTTTCCAAACTGGTATCATGTTTTATACTGCTCCATGATATACTTCTACCACCTGTCCATGTTGTGGATGGAGGAAGAATCTCTATATTGACTACAAAAATGAAGAACAGGCAAAAGAAGTATTGAAAAATCTAGCAATCACCAAGATAGACAAATGATATGAGATCGGATATACTGTGCTTGGAGACAAAAAATTATGAAGTCCTGATAAATCACGAAAGTTAGCTACTCACTGACAAATAAGATACCACTATGATACGAAAACCAAATTGTCTAAGATTTATGATATGGATAAACAATTTAATGAGTTATTTGAAACTATGTCAGACTATCAAACTTGGCTCTCAGATGCAAGTGTCAGTCAGTGTAAATCTCTCATACGAAATCTCGCTATGCTGATGAAAATCAGAAATAGTCAGACCGGAACAGACATCGATATCATCCAATGTCCTGCCTGCGGATTTAATAGTCGTGACTGATTTCAAGGTAATTACTACAATGGCGATGCCAATGGTGCCTACAATATCGCTCGCAAAGGCAAACTCATCTTGGACAAACTGGTAGCAGAATGAAAAACTACCATCAGACAAGATGAATGTGATTGAGCTTGGATGAAATAAATAACTCATTTACTATATTAGTATGCTATTATCAAAACAAGCTATTTAATAAATCAAAGACTTTATTTCTATTTTACTATATTAGTATGCCATTATCAACACTCACAAACTTATTTGAAGTTATCAAAACTATCAAATTTGAATTAAAACCAAGCAAAGAAACCAAAAAGAGGATAAAATAATCTAGAAGTTAAAAAACATAAAGAAGATTGACGATGATCTGATGTGATCATGAGATCAAATATAGTTCGAACAAAATAAATATGGATTCTACTATCAACATATCTACTCTCAATGACTTCATCTTCTGCCCCAAGAGTATCTACTATCACCAACTCTACGGTAAGTATCACAAACAATCATATCAAGATACTCCGCAAACCGCTTGAACACTCAACCATGAATCGATAGATACACAGAAATATAGTAGTAGTAAAGATATCTTGCAGGGTATGGAAGTCTATTCGTCTACCTATAATCTGACTGGTAAGATAGATCTTTTTCATATCTCCAAAAAATCTCTCATAGAGAGAAAAACAAAGATCAATAAAGTGTATGATGGATATAAATATCAACTCTATGCACAGTATTACTGTCTTATAGAGATGTGATATGAAGTAGATTATATTAAACTCTATTCATTGTCAGATAATCAAATCTATCCAATCGACATACCGCCACAGAGTGAACAAAAAAAGTTTGAACAATTATTATCAAATTATCGTAATTTCTCTATCAATAAACCATGATTTACACAAAATATCAATAAATGTCATAAATGTATCTATCGTGAACTATGTGATCGATATAGTACCCAAGATCCTCTTATCAGTTAATATCTCACATGTTATCATATCCAGATTACCAACATAAACAAATTGCTATTATTACGAGTGATGAGTATAAAAATATGACACTCAGAGCTGGTAATATCATTATTAAGCAAGATGATCAGATTATCAATCAACTGAGCTGTGCCAAGATTTTTTGTTTATGGATAGTAGGAGATTGTACTTTGACTACTAAACTGATCGATGAACTACTGTGATATGGTATCAGTATCTATTGTCTCTGATCTCATCTCAAACCTAAATTTGTCATAGGTAATCAGCTGGAGTGAAATTACCTACTCAGGATCCAACAATATCAGTCAGACTCAGATCTACTCCAAGCAAAACATATCGTCACCAATAAAATATATAATCAGCTCCATCTCCTCAAATCGCTCAGATCCAAATCAGATGTACTCAAAAACACGATCAAACAAATCGATCAGATTATTTCCAATATTCAATCAATAGATAATATTGATAGTCTGAGATGATATGAATGAACGGCAGCAAAATTATTTTTTTGACAGTATTTTTTTGAATGTGATCGATATCGTAGATCTCCTAGGACCAAGATTGATGTACCAAATTTTCTTTTAGACATGTGATATGGTTTCTTATATAATTTTATGGAAGCGCATCTTAATCTCTATGGTTTTGATATCTATAAATGATTTTATCATACTTTATTTTTTGAGAGAAAATCACTCGTATGTGATATCATAGAGCCATTTCGTTGTATCATAGACCAAACTATCCGTAAGGCATATAATTTGGGACAAATCAATGAAAAAGACCGGAAACTAACTAAATGACAATATCGTATCGATCGAGAAACGAGTAAGAAATACATCAAACTATTTCTCGAAGCACTCATGAGTAACAAAAAAGATATATTTATATATACCAAGTGATACTATAGAGCTGTGATAAATAATCAATTTAATGATTTACCTTATTTCTACATTAATCAAACATTATGATAATACTTTCTTATGATATAACAAACGATAGAGTCAGAACAAAATTTGCTCAGTTTCTTAACAAATATGGTAGAAGACTTCAATATAGTGTACGAGAACTAAAATATAGTGAAAGGATGCTTGATGTTATTTTAGTTGAAATTGAAAAAAAATGGAAAAAATCGTTTGAAAATACAGATAGTATTCTTATACTAAAGATATGTGAATGATGTAATAAAAAAATAATTAGATACTGATATGCAGTACAAGAAGAACAAGAAATTGTGTTCTTATAGTTCATTAATGTTGTTACAGACAAGAGTATAAATCGTCCTGTGGGTTATATAGTATGTTATAAACTTGCAAACCTATTGTCTTATTTTTTTGATAATACGGTAAGAAGCTTATTTTGTGATATTAGCTATTATTAGTATATACCAAATAATGGCTTTCAAAAGCTAAAGTTAGGGTTTATAACCCCTAGTGGATTTCTACTTTTGTAGAT